>CALXJX010000008.1 GCA_944388735.1 uncultured Clostridia bacterium | reverse complement strand
AATACCACAGCTTTAGTAAAATATACAGATAAATTTGTAAACTATTCAAATAAAAGATATGGACAAGTTTGGGTTGTGTTTGATAAAGATGACTACTCAGATGAACAATTTGATAAAGCAATTAAAACCTGTAACTATAATGTAGCTTGGTCTAATCCAAATTTTGAATTGTAGTTATTATCACATTTCAAGAAAGTAAATAGATATATTTCAAAGGACAATGTATTGCAAGAATTAAGTAAAGAATTTCAGAAAAAAAGGTTTAGGGGAGTATACTAAAAACAATACAAATATTTTTGAAAAAGTTACAAGTGAGGGAAGGCTACATACAGCAATAAAGAATTGCAAATATATGGAAGAATTAAATAAAGACGGACAAGCATTACGAAGAAATCCAATGACTAAAGTGTACAAAATAGTTGATGGATTAAAAGAGTATTTAGAATAATTTTACATAAGAAAAGCAAAGTATGAGAGTAATTAAAAGTTACAGGATTATTTTGCTTTTTTGATAATAAAAGACAAGTTTCGACAAAATATGCTAATAGATTGTGATATAAATATTGAGTGGAGGGGATTATATGGAAGCAATATATGTTGATTTACATATTCATACATCTGATAATGCAGACAATTTAAATAAAAACTATAATATAGATGAGCTACTAAAAAATATAAATAAAAAAGCAAATGGAAGGAAAGCTCTAATATCATTAACTGATCACAATACAATAAACAAAGATGCATATTTAAAATTTATAAATAAAAATCAAAAAAATATAAAGATTATTTTAGGCACAGAGTTACATATAAAAAATCATGAAACAAAGCCAGCGTATCACTGTCATATTTATTTTGATATTAATAATATTAACGATAAAGAAATAGATAGCTTGAATGAAATATTAGATAAACTGTATCCCAAAAAATTAGTAGAAAAAATGGATAAAAGTATTCCTAAAATAGATAAAATAATAAATTCGTTTGAAAATTATGATTTTATATTAATTCCGCATGGAGGACAAAATCATGCTACTTTTGAAACATCGATAGACCCTAATTCCACATGCGATGAAACAATAGAAAGAACCATATATTATAATCAAATAGAAGGATTTTCAGCAAGAAGTAATAAAGGATTAGAAGATACTAAAGAATATTTAAAAAAATTAGGAATAGGAAGTTTTGTAAATTTAATTACAGGTTCTGATAATTACAATCCGACAAAATATCCAGCTGCTAAATCGGATGAAGCAAGTGAATTCGTACCTACTTGGATGTATGCTAATCCTGATTTTAGAGGATTAAAGTTAGCTTTATCTGAAGATAGCAGATTAGAGTATGCAATTAATCCAACTATAGATGATTATAATATAATAAAAAATATAAAATTAAAAAATGAAAAGATAGATATAGATGTTGAACTAACTCAAGGACTAAATGTAGTAATCGGAGAATCATCTTCAGGAAAAACTTTATTTGTTGATAGTATAATGAAAAAAATAAAAAAAGAAGATAATAGTAATTATGAAGTTGATTTTGGAGTTTCGGAAATTGAAATTGAAGATGCATTAGGAGCAGAGCCATATTATATAGAACAAAATTTTATAACTGAAAAAGTAAAAAATAATAATGAATTAAATATGATTCCTATAGTAAAAGATTTGTTTCCAGAAGAAGAATATAAACAAGAGTTGATAGATAAAGAGTTGACTAATGTTAAAACTATCATTAATGATGTATTAACTAATGTGAAAAAAGTAAAGAAAGCGGAAGAAACAATAAAAAAGATTCCAGCAATTTATAATTTAGTAACAAAAGGATTAGTTGAACAAAATATTATTGAGATATTTAATGTAGATGATAATGTATTAGAAAACATAAAATATATTCAAGAAGAAGCTATGCAAGATGCTAATCAAATTAAAGAAATAAAAACAAAATTGAAAAATAATAAATTATATTACAATAGAGATATGACACCTTTTGATAGTGTTATAAAAGAAATAGAATATTTAAAATCAAAATATAAATTTCAAGAAAAAATTAGAAAAATAATACAAAAAAATCAGGATGAGTATGACAAAAAAATTAATAAAGCAAATACAGCTAATAATAAAATATTAACTAGTAGAAAAAAATTAACAAATGCAATAAAAAATTATATCGTAGGAAAAGAAAGATTTAAAGAAAATATAGAAAAATTATCTAATATAAATTTAGAAGTAGAAACTATTACAAGAGATTTTGATGATAATAAACTATATATAAAAAATAATTTAAAATTAAGTAAGGAAATACTGAGTTCTATAATTTGCAATTATTTGAAAACAAAAAAAGATAAAAGTTTAGAAAGTTTAACACCAGAAGATTTATATTCAATTAATTTTCTTACTAGTAAAGTAAAAACTTATGAAGAATTAAACCAGAAATTATATGCAGATATAATAGAAAAAAATAAAAAGATATATAAAATTATAGGATATAATGGAAAAGATTTTGATAGTTTAAGTCCTGGTTGGAAAACAGCAATTATATTAGATATAATGCTTAAATACAATGAAGATACTGCACCACTAATAATAGATCAGCCAGAAGATAATTTAGCTAATACATATATCAATCAAGATTTGATAAAAGCAATAAAGACAGCAAAAAGAAATAAACAAATTATAATGGTATCACATAATGCCACAATACCTATGCTTGGAGATGCTCAAAATATTGTATTATGTAGAAATATAGATAATAAAATAGTTATAAGATCAGCTAAATTAGAAGGAATGATTGATGATAAATTAGTAATAGACTATATAGCAGAAATAACTGACGGAGGAAAAAAAGCCATAAAGAAAAGATTCAAAAAATATAATTTTAAAAAATATAGGGAGGAATAAATATGCAATTAAGTATAGATAAAATTAAAGACCAATATAAATTAAATATTATAAAAGAAGATGGAAATAAAGAAAAATTTGAATATATTAAATTTATAAATATGATATATGAAGGTGAAAAAGTAGAAAAAATAAACTATGGAAACAATATAACTGAAGAAGAAAAGGAACAAATACAAAAAATGATAAATGACATTAATGCAGAAATAAAAAAGGCTCATTAGGAACATTCTCTTTACTTTCGAATAACTTTTGTTGTATATTTATTATTTATATATTTTTCAAATGCGAAAAAAGTATATAAAAATCCAAAGTTTTTTCAAAATTCTGAAAAAACTTTGGATTAAGTTTAGCTATTCATCAAAATATCCCATAACTAACTGGGAACCATCAACAAAACCATTCCTATAATACTTCTCATTCCAATAGCAAAGATAATCTATAAAATTCTTATCAAGTCTATCTAATTGATTTTTTACATACTTTTGATTCTGTTTAGGAACATTTCTTAAAATATTTGCAGCAATCTCATCAAAATTAATATAATGTTTTTTATCTTCTTTTGTGAGCCTACCAGAAATTGATTCCTCTCTAAAACTTAACCATTCTTTTAAAATATCATCATTAACTTCTCTAAAATTATTCATAATCAAAACCTCCATAAATTTATTAAAATAATTGGGCTCAAAATGGGCACACAACCCACAAAAATTAACCCAAAATCACATAAATTTACAAAGTTAAAAAATTGGGCACACCAAATATACCAACGAATACACCTCAAAGCTAGATTTACCAATACTTTGTGAGCTTTACTCATAACCCGAAGGTAACAAATTCAAATAGAAAATGCACAACAAAGAAATAGAAAAGAAAAAAGAATAGAAGAAAAAATAAAAAAATATTGCAAAAAAAACATTATATATAATATTATAAAGACGTAAAAAATATAAAAAAGGAGAAAAAAATGGATAATGTAAATAAAAGCAAATTTGATAGAAAATCAATAAACGAAATACTAAAAAAAATAAATAACAACCATAGAATAATGTTGCCAGCGATACAAAGAAAATTTGTATGGAACGAAGAAAAAATGTTAAAATTCATAGACTCAATATTAATAGGGTATCCTATTGGAATGTTTCTATTTTGGGAACTAGACGGAAAATTCCTAATAGAAAACAAAAAAAATTTTTCATTTTATAAATTTATTAACAAATTTAATGATAGAGAAATAAATAAAAACGAAAAAATAGAAGACTTCGAACCTAAAATAGAAGACTATATTGCTGTACTAGATGGACAACAAAGATTAACAGCATTAAACATAGCAATACATGGATGGATAGAAACAAAGAAAAGCAAATTTGGAAAAAATAAAGATTTAACCAAAAAAATCCTATATATAAATCTTATAAATCGACCAGAAAAAAATAAAGAAGAAGACGAACTATTTTATGATATAGCATTTGTCAAAGAAGAAGAAAAAGAAGAATACGAAAAGAAATTTTGGAGACCAATTAACGAAATAAGAGACATTAAAGATTCAGATATAGAAAATTATATAAAAACAATAAATATTCCTAATGAATATATATTAAGAGTATTCGAGAATATAAAACATGTATCAGATACTTTTAATGATGAAAACAGAGTGCCATATTATCTAATAAGGACAAAAGATATGGATATGGTATTAGAACTATTTGTTAGAGTAAATAGTGGAGGGCAAGTCCTTCAAAAATCAGATTTGTTGTTTTCAACAATTATATCTTCATGGGATGATGGAAGAGAAAAAATTGATAATTTAATAGATGATTTAAATAGAAAAGAAAAAGGTGGAATATTCAAATTTGATATAGATTACATAATGAGAACATGTTTATATTTATTGGATAGGCCATTAGATATGAAAGTAGGTAACTTTAAAAATGAAAATACAATTGAAAAAATAAAAAATAATTGGGAAAAAATCGAATGGGCATTCAATAGAACAGTAGATTTATTAGAAGAGAGAAAATTTAATGATAGTAATATTACATCATATAATGCAATTATGCCAATAATATATTATACATATAAAGGTGGAGATTACAAAGAACCATATATAAAAAATGAATTATTTAAATATTTTATAATAGCTCAATTAAAGCAAGTATTTGGTGGGGCTAGTAATTCTACATTGAAAGATGTTAGAAAAAAACTAGTTATAGATGAAGAAAAATTCGAATTGAAAAATAAAAAGTTTAATTTAAAGCAACTTGAGGGATTTTCAAGCGGAAGAAATGACTTTGAAATAGATGAAGATGAAATTGACAATTGGTTTAAATTAAATAAAGGACAATATACTTATTTAGTGTTATCTTTAATAAGAGAAGGAATGGATAATGGAATGGATTTCCATCAAGATCATATGCACCCAGCAGCATTACTTAAAGATAATGATAATTTTAAATATTATAAGGACAAATTAGCTAATATACAATTGATACCAGCAAGTAAAAATCTAAGAAAAAGTAAAGAGGAATTGAAAGATTGGATAGCAGAAGATCCTATTCAAAATATTCCACAAGATTGTCCAAAAGATGATAATGGAAATTATATTTATACAGAATCAAAGGATTTTTTAGAATTTTATACTGCTAGAAGAAAAATATTAAAGAAAAAGCTATATAAAATATTTGGATTTGAATATAATGATAAGGAAAACACAGATATTAGTAGAGATATAGAAATGTAAATATCAGTAACAGGAAAGGTTTAAAATTATAAACAATCATAAAAATTCCTAAACTCATAACCCTGAGATTTAAGGTAAGAAATAGAATCCTTCAAAACAGAAGGAGTGTCATTGACATCAGAAGAATCATGCATCAAAACGATAAGAGTCCCTTTGTTAGAAGCGGACTTCTTTAAATTATCAAGCAATTGATAATTAGAATACTTTTTAACGGAATCGTTATTCAAGCAATTCCAGTCAACATATACATAATTTAATTTAGAAAGAAGTTCAATAGCATGTTTTTTTTGAGATTTGTAGCTAGAAGACATATAACCGTTAGGAAAGCGAAAGACATGAGAACAATAATTATCAATACCAAGAGCCTTGCCGATTTCAGCATCAGTATCTTGAATTTCTTGAATAAAACTAGAATCACTCTCGTAAAGTCTAGCATTATTATGGCTATAACCATGATTGGCAATATAATGCCCTTCATTAAATGCACGCTTTACTAATTCAGGGTGATTTTTAACATATTTGCCAATCACAAAAAAAGTAGCCTTTACCTGTTCTTCTTTCAAAATATCTAAAATTTTTCCAGTGGCTTTAAGAGTAGGACCATCATCAAAAGTAAGATAAGCATATTTTTCATCATTTTTAGTTAATGTAGAAAGTTTTTCCTTAAAGTTATTATCTAATATAGCGTTTGTAGTAAGTTCAAAAGCAAAAGAAAAGGATGGCTGAAAATAAAGAAAAACTAATAAAAAAATTAGAAAAAGTGCAATAAAAATGACAATAAATTTTTTCTTTAAAAGAAAAATCTGCATATCAAAATCAAATCCTCTCTTAAATACAGTATAAATACTAATCATAAACTATAATAACTTTAAATTAATATACATAATCTAAATCATTCAAATTTAGTTTTACATACAATATATATGTCAAAAATTAAAAAAAATCCCTCCTATTGAAAAACTATAATAGGAGAGATTCTTAAATTATATTTTAATGTCATAAAATGAAGTGAAACAATAACTACCCATTAGGAGTGTAATATTTACTAGTATTTCATTCACTAGTATTAATAATAGAATCTGCTTCATCTTGAGAAATATAACCATATTCAACCATAGCATTTAATACATGAGCTTGTCTCTTTCTAGCTAAATTCATATTGACAGTCGGTGCATAAACAGAAGGAGCATTAGGAACACCTGCAAGCATAGAAGCTTCATCTAAATTCAAATCTTTAGGTTCTTTATTATAATACCCCATACTTGCATCATAAATTCCGTAGTAGCCATCACCAAAGTAAGAAGAATTAACATATAAAGCAAAAATTTCATTCTTACTATAATTCTTTTCTAAATCATAAGCCGCAAAAAACTCACCTAATTTTCTATCTAGAGTTTCTTCTTGAGTAAATACAAGATTTTTTGCAACTTGTTGAGTAATAGTACTACCGCCCTCTTGAAGTTCACCATTTTTAATATTAACCCAAATAGCTCTTGCAATTCCAATAAAATCAACAGCGCCATGGTCATAATAGCGATGATCTTCAACTGCAATAAGAGCATTTATATAATCTTCTGGTAAATCATCAAAAGATACAAAATTTTCTTTACTAGTTACTTCTTCAACTCTTTCTATTAAAGGCTTTTCCTTTAAAGCATTTGAGTAATTGCTAAAACCTATAATAAAAGCAATACTAGCGAGTACTAATAATACAATTAATAGAATGATTAAAACTTTTTTAAAAATTTTCATAAACACCTCACTAATTTTTTTCTATTATACTACATTAATTAAAGAGTTACAACAGAAGTATTTAAGTAAACTTTGTGAATTTTTTATGAATTAATAAGTAAAAAATCAAAAATTCCTTGCAAAATAGGAAAAATGTGGTATAATAAATAAGCTAATTATAAGGAAAGGATTGAAAAATGATGAATTGTAAAGTAGAAAAAACAGATAATACAAATGAGGTAAAACTAGAAATAACAATCGAAGCTTCAAAATTTGATGAAGCAATAAAAAAGGTATACTTCAAAAGTGCAAAATATTTTAATATACCAGGATTTAGAAAAGGAAAAGCTCCAATGAATATAGTTGAAAAATATTATGGAGATGAAATTTTCTATGAAGATGCTTTCAATGAAGTCGTACCAGATGAATTAGAAACAGCAGTAAAAGAAAACAACTTAGAAGTTGTAAGTAGACCTGATATTGATGTAAAACAAATAGGAAAAGGACAAGATTTAATATTTACAGCAGTAATGCAAACAAAACCAGAAGCAGAACTTGGAAAATATAAAGGTATAGAAATCAAAAAAATAGAGTATAATGTAACAGATGAAGATATAAATCATGAATTAGGACATATGCAAGAACATAATTCAAGATTGATCTCAATAGAAGATAGACCAGTAGAAAGCGGAGATATAGCAATAATAGACTTCGAAGGATTTGTTGATGGAAAAGCCTTTGAAGGAGGAAAAGCAGAAGGACATGAACTAGAAATAGGTAGCAATACATTTATACCTGGATTTGAAGACCAAGTAATAGGAATGAAAATAGATGAAGAAAAAGACATTAATGTTAAATTTCCAGAAGAATATTTTTCAAAAAATTTAGCTGGAAAAGATGCAACATTTAAAGTAAAAGTTCATGAAATAAAGAAAAAGGAACTACCAGAATTAGATGATGAATTTGCTAAGGATGTAAGCGAATTTGATACACTTAAAGAACTAAAAAACAGCATAAAAGAAAAGAAACAAAAACAAAATGATGAAAGAGCAAAATATGAAACACAAGATGCTGTAATAAAAGCAGTGTGCGAAAATATAAAAGTTGATATTCCATCAGGAATGATAGAAACAGAAGTTGACAATATGATAAAAGATATGGAACAAAGATTATCATATCAAGGATTAAAATTAGATCAATATCTTCAAATGTTAGGAAAAACACAAGAAGATTTAAGAAAAGAATATGAACCTCAAGCAATAGACGGAATTAAATCACGTCTAGCTTTAGAAGCTGTTATAAAAGCAGAAAAAATTGAAGCATCAGAAGAGGAAATTGATGAAAAATTGAAAGAAATGGCTAAAAATTATGGAAGAGAAAATGATGAAGAATTCTTGAAAAATGAAAATGTAAGAAATTATATTAAACAAGGATTAACATCAGAAAAAGCTTTAGACTTTTTAGTAAAAAATGCAAAACTAAAATAAAAATGAATGGTAAAATAAATATATCAATATGTATGTAATAATTGTATATAATAATAAATTTTACAAAAAATTGTATATGAAAAATAATGATACATAAAAATAAAAAGTTTGGGGATAAAATAAGAAATAATTTTTACTCAAACTTTTTTGAACTATAATAGTTACTGTTCATAGCCCCTAATTAATTATGCTTCCTCAGATATTTTAAGCTAAGAATTTATACATCTATTTTACGGTATATTAGGAGCTAACTCAAAAAAGTTATACTCATTCGACCTTTGAACTGTTACACTTTTTAAATAAAATTATATATAAATACTTGTTTATATATAAAATTAATGATATATTACTAAAATATAGGAAGATTATAAAAATAAAAGGATATATTCTATAAAAATCTATAAAAGGAAGGGAAGGATTTGAAATGCTAGAAAAAAATAGTTTAGTACCTTATGTTATTGAACAAACAAGTAAAGGAGAAAGATCTTACGATATTTTTTCAAGACTATTAAAAGATAGAATAATATTTTTAGGAGAAGATGTGAATGCAACAACTGCTAGTTTAGTAATTGCACAATTGCTATTCTTAGAATCAGAAGATCCTGATAAAGATATTAATTTATATATTAATTCACCAGGAGGATCTATTACAGACGGAATGGGAATTATAGATACAATGAACTATATAAAATGTCCAGTATCAACTATTTGTATAGGAATGGCAGCAAGTATGGGAGCAGCACTATTAGCAGCAGGAGAAAAAGGAAAAAGATTTGCAACTCCAAATGCTGAAATTTTAATACATCAACCATTGATTGGTGGAGGCGGATTATCTGGTCAAGCAACAGAAATAAAAATCCATGCAGATCATTTAGTTAAAACAAGAGAAAAATTGAATAAATTTTTAAGTGAAAGAACAGGTCAAACTGTAGAAACAATACAAAAAGATACTGAAAGAGATAATTATATGACAGCAGAAGAAGCACTAAAATATGGATTAATAGATGGAATCATGGACAAAAGAAAATAATTATAAAAAAATAAGGAGAGTATTATGTCAAAAAATGATATACCAAAAACTGTAAGATGTTCATTTTGTGGAAAATCACAAGATAATGTAAGAAAAATTGTTGCTGGTCCAAATGTATATATTTGTGACGAATGTGTAGATTTATGTACAAGTATAATTGAAGCAGAGCTATATGAAGATGAAAAGGCGGGATATACATTAAATGAATTAAATAATATTCCAAATCCGCAGGAAATCAAAAAAGTTTTAGATGACTATGTAATAGGACAAGAAGAAGCTAAAAAAACATTGTCAGTTGCAGTTTATAATCACTATAAAAGAATAGCACATGAAGAAAATGCACAAAAAGACGATGTAGAAATACAAAAAAGTAATATACTATTATTAGGACCAACAGGATGTGGAAAAACTTTACTTGCAAGGACTCTTGCAAAAATATTAGATGTTCCATTTGCAATTGCTGATGCAACAACCCTAACAGAAGCTGGATATGTAGGAGAAGATGTTGAAAATGTTTTGTTAAAACTAATTCAAGCAGCTGATGGAGATATTCAAAAAGCAGAAAAAGGAATTATATATATTGATGAAATTGATAAGATTACAAGAAAATCTGAAAATTTATCTATAACAAGAGATGTAAGTGGAGAAGGTGTGCAACAAGCGTTATTAAAAATTATAGAAGGTACTATAGCTTCAGTGCCACCACAAGGAGGAAGAAAGCATCCAAATCAAGAATTAATACAAATTAATACAGAAAATATATTAATAATATGTGGTGGAGCTTTTGAGGGATTAGAAAATATCATTAAAGAAAGAACAGGAAAAAAATCAATTGGATTCGGTTCAAAAATAGAAAGTGAAAAAGAAGTTAGCAAATATGAAGTCTTTAAGGAGCTTTTACCACAAGACTTATTAAAATTTGGATTAATTCCAGAATTTATCGGAAGACTTCCTATTATAGCTACATTACAAGATTTAGATAAACAGGCATTAATAAAGATACTAGTAGAACCAAAAAATTCATTAGTAAAACAATATCAAAAGTTATTTGAAATTGATGGTGTTGAGCTTGTTTTTGAGCAAGATGCTTTGGAAGCAATAGTGGATAAAGCAATCGAGAGAAAGACAGGGGCAAGAGGACTTCGCTCTATAATTGAAGAAATTATGAGGGATATTATGTTTGATATACCATCAAATCCTAATATCGAAAAGTGTGTTATCACGAAAGCTACTGTACTAGAAAATGCAGGACCAAAAATTTTTGAAAGTGAAGAAAAGAAGGAACATAAACCAACTGTAAAGAAAAAGAGAGAAATTCCTGAAAGAAATGAAAAAGAAACTGCTTAAAAGTAAAGTAAAAAAGCAATAAATTAATAATAAAATTATTGAGTAAATAATTATACAAAACAAAATATATTAGAAGAGAGTAAGAATAAAGCTATTATTTAACTTTGTTCTTGCTCTTTTTAGTTTAATTTTAATGAAATGTGGATAAAAACATGAAAATGCACAATAAAATTCGGTTATTAGTTCATGGACAAAAACAATTTGGTTCGATAATAGGTTTTTCTGGAAATAAAGAATGTCAAACTATAAATTGCTATTATCTTGAAAATACTGTAAACGGAACAAATGAAATAGATAAAATAGAGGGAGTGATACTTAAAAATAGTGAAGAATTGAAAATTTTATTTACAGAATTAGGAGAAAACTTTAAAAAAGATATAAATAACATAAATAATGGCTATCCAATTTTAGTATGGCAATAATATTGATAGTACACTTAGTATTAAATTTGTAGATATGGCAAAAAATAAGACTGTTATATTTTAACAATAGAGTAATTTAATAATACTTTTAAACGAACTAGAAGATAATATAATTAATATAGTAGAAATATTTAAGAAGAATATAAAGTTAATTAATGAAAAAAATAATTAAATTATAAAAACTAAAACTATAATGCAATATATGATAATATAAAGTGAGCAGAATTAAGTTAAATAATAACTTAGTTCTGCTCACTTTTTTGGAGACTAACCAATAAAATAAAAAAGGAAAAATTTTCTTGAAAAATTTATAAAAAAAATAGACATAATAACAATATAAAAACAAAAAAGGAGGAAAAAAATTATGAAAAAAACAATAAGCATCATATTAATATTAGCAATAGCAATTACATTTTTATTAACTGGAAACGCTTATGCAAACTCATTAGACACAATAAATGCAGAAGTTGATAAAACAACTATAAGACCGGGAGAAGAAGCAAAAATAACAATTAACTTTGGAGAACAGCTAGGCTCATATACATTTGATATTGCTTACGACAACAATATATTCGAATATGTATCAGTAGATGGAGGAACGGCAAATGATACAACAGACAAAGTAAGAGTAACATTTTATGACTCAACAGGAGGAACAAGTCCAAGAGAAAATATGAGCATAATTTTCAAAGCAAAAGAAGACATTACCACTTCCAATCCAACAGAATTTTCAATAACAGCTGAAGGTCTTGCTAATTCAGATGCCTCAGTAACTTATGATGACATAACAACACCAATAGTAAAAAATATCACAGTTGAACCTGAATACAAAGACTATGAAATCAATCTTCAATATACAGGAGATATAGTAGCAGGAGAAGAAAAAGAAATGACACTTTCATACTCTTCAACAATGGGACGTTATTATGAACATGCAAGACTAATTGCAGAAGCAACAACTCCTTCAGGTGCAAGTGTTAAATTGACAGGAACAAATACAGATGAGCAAACAGAACAAGACATTATACAAAGTGGATGGGGAGATCCTCAAGGATATAAAATTGGAGGAAAAGATGTAGAACAAGTTTTAAATGTAAGAGCTTTATTTAGTGATGTAGGAGATTACACTATTACTTTAAAATTAATAGATAGAGACAATTCAGATACAGTAATAGCTCAAAAAGAATTTAAGTTTACTGCAACAGAAAAGCAAACACAAACACCAGAAACAGACCAACCTGAAAATAATCAACCAGAATCAAATGGGCAAGGAAATCAAGAATCATCTACAACACAACCACCAGAAAATAATCAGAACCAAGTAACAGAAAAGCCTACTACACTACCAAAAACAGGTAATAACATATATGTTCCTATTGCTGTAATAATAATATTTTTAACAGGTGTAGGTGTATATTATAACAGGAAAAAATAAGAAAGACTAATTGAGAACAATTGCGGGCTTTTTAGAACAATTTATCTATTTATAACATTGTAAAGCCCGCATCATTGTTCGTATACCAAATTTTACATAAGTAAAATTGTGTGCGATAACTGGAGCAAAGTAGACTTTATACAATTTTATTTACATAGGAGAAATCATGAAAAAGAGTAAAAACAAATTTAAAAAATATATTATCAATATTTTGTTAATAGGTATTATAGCTAGTATTGCTACATGGATAATTATAGAAAAATATCAAGAAAACCAAATAGAAACAGATAAATATAATATTCAAATCATTAGTGCCAAACAAGAAAATAATACACAGACAAATCGAAAAAAACGGAAATGAAAACTTAACAAAAGAAGTAGAAAAATATCCAAAAGAGAACATTCAAGAAACTTATAAAGGATATAGTGTATGTGCAAAACTGGAAATACCAGAAATAAAATTAGAAACTTATGTGTTAAGCAAATATTCAAAAGATGCTTTAGAAATATCAGTCACTAAATTTTGGGGAGTTAATCCAAATCAAGAGGGAAACTTTTGCGTAGCTGGACATAATTATATAAATAATAATATGTTCAAAAATCTAAAAAAAGTAAAAATAGGTGATAGACTATTTATTTCTGATAATGAAATAGGAAAAGTAGAATATGAAGTTTTTAAGATTGATACAGTTTTGCCAGATGATGTAAGTTGTTTAGATGCAACATTTGAGAATGTAAAAGAGGTAACATTAATTACATGTACAAATGATTCTCAAAAAAGAGTTATTGTAAAAGCTAAAGAAGTTCAATAAATGACAATGCCACGACTAAATGAAAATTTTCAAAATTTAATTTCTTAGAGAACTAGGGGGATATATGAAAAATCAAAATAAAAAAATTAAATATATAATTATTGTCATTATATTAGCAATATTAATATGTGTATCTCTATTTTTTTATATTAAAGTTCAAGCATCAAACAGTATTGAAGGCATAGAAAACTTCCCAGAAAGCTATCAACCATATTTAAAAGAACTAGCCAAAAAACATCCTAATTGGAAATTTATAGCATTATATACGAATTTAGATTGGAATTATGTTATAGAACAAGAAAATGTATTTGGAAAAAATCTAGTTCCTTTAAATTATTCAGATAGTTGGAAAAACACAACACCTGGTCAATATAATGTGGAAGTCGATGCAGGTTGGGTAGATAGTTCTAGGCAAGCAGTAGAATATTGTATGGATCCAAGAAATTTTTTAAATGAAGTACGTTTATTTCAATTCGAAGGGTTATCTTATGATGAACACACAAATAACTTAGACGGAATTGAAAAGATTTTGTATGGTACAGAATTTTATAACCAAAAAGTTTCCTATTTAGATAGTAATGGAAATACAATTAATATGAGTGAAAAATATTCTGATTTAATATTAAAAGGAGGACAAACATCAGCAGTAAGTCCGTATCATTTAGCATCTAGAATTAAGCAAGAAGTAGGGCCATTTTTATCGCATAGTTCAATAAGTGGAACTGTTGAAGGATTTAAAGGATTATATAATTTTTACAATATAGGTGCAACTAGCTCATCAGAGCCAATGGGAGCTATAAAAAATGGGTTACAATATGCAAAAGACGGAAAAGGAGCAAGCCAGCAAACAAAAGATAAGTACTTAATTCCATGGAATACTAAAGAAAGAGCAATTACAGGAGGAGCAATTTTCATAGGTTCTAGTTATATAAATGTTGGACAAAATACAATATATTTGCAAAAGTTTGATGTAATTGATACTAATGGAAATGGATTGTTTTGGCATCAGTATATGACAAATGTATTAGCACCATACAGTGAATCAAAATCAATTTATAATGGATATCAAAAAACAGGAATATTGAATACTGCTTTGACTTTTATTATACCAATTTATGACAATATGCCAACAATTCCAACAGATAGCCCTAATATAAAAACAAGTGACTTTGATGATGATAATACAAAAGTGTATTGTAACGCATCAAATGTAAATATAAGGACAGGTCCAAGTACTAGTTATGAGATTATTACAACTGTTTCTAATCAAGATAAAATGACTAGAATAAAAAAAGGAAAACAACAGGGAGAAAGGTGGGATAAAGTCATTTTGGAGAATGGAATAATAGGATATATATATCAGAATTATGTAAGTGAAATGCCAGAAGTAGAAATAGAGAAAATTGAATTGGAAATAGATAGTACAACAATAAAAAAAGGAGAAAAGAAACAATTAAAAGTAAATATATTACCACAAGAAGCAAATACACATAAAGTTATATATACTTCTAGTAATCCAAATGTGGCAACAATTGATGATAAAGGAATGATACAAGCAATAAGTTCTGGTAAATCAATTATTACAGTAAAGGCAGAAGAAAATAATGTGGAAAATTCAATAGAAATAAATGTATATAGCCCAGTGACAAATATTATAATTGACCAAAAGGAAATATACATGCAGAAAGATGATACATTTAAAGTTAACGCATATATAGAGCCAGAAGATGCAAACAATAAAAAAATAGTATATCAAAGCGAAAATGATGAGATTGCAACAATAGATGAAAATGGAATTATAACAGCAAAAAAAGAGGGAGAAGTAAAAATATATATTTATTCTGAAGAAAATAATGAAATAAAAGAAGAATGTAAAGTAACAGTAGTAAGAAAGTTGGAAGATTCGGAAATTCATTTTGATAGTTCTTTGAAAATAGAAAGTTTAGAAATAAGTGGAATCGATTATGAAAAAAATACAGTAGCAGATATCAAACAGAAAATTACAACAGATTTAGAACTTGTATTTATAAATAATAAAAACCAGATTTTATCTGACACAGAGATTGTAGGAACAGGAAGTAAAATACAAGTAAAAGAAAATGGGCAAGTTTTAAGAGAATATAAAATAGTTATATATGGAGATGTGAATGGGGATGGAAAAATAAATAGTGTGGATTTACTAGTTTTACAAAGACATATATTAGAAATAGAGGAAATAGAAGATATCTATAAAAAGTCAGCTAATATTAGAAAAGACGGTAAAAAACCAACATCAGTAGATTTACTATTGATTCAAAGACATATTTTGGGGCTACAAATAATTGAACAATAAGATAAATTTTGTTGATATGGGAGTTTTAATAATGAAGAGAGGAAGGAATGGTATTTAAAATGAAAAAAATTATATATTTTTTATTATTGAATTTAACAATAATTTCTATAATAAATTTTGTGAATCCATTAATTAGTAATGCTACAACAACTGCAAAAGTATATCTAAAAACAGATAAAAATATCATGCAAAAAGGCGAGGAAGTACAACTAACCTATTATATAGAAGGTCAAAAAACGTCGGCATATAATATAAATATATATTTTGATGAAACAAAAGTTGACTTCACTTCCGGAGATGAAGAAACCAACATAGAAAAAAATAGAATTATTAAAGTATGGTATGATAAGCAAGGCGGAAGCGGAGCAAAAGAAGGAGAACTCGGCAAAATAACATTCAAAGCAAAAGAAAATGGGGTTGCAAACTTTGTGATAGAAGGAGAATTTTATACAGAAAAAGGACAATTAATACAAACAAATTTTGAATCTACACAAGTACAAATTGGAGAAGAAGAAACTTATTTAACAAAACAAGCAGAACAAGTGCAAGGTACAAATACACAAATTAATAATGCAAAATTACAGACTCTAAGAATAAATTTAGAAGGTATGATTCCAGATTTTAAAAGTGATATAAATGAGTATGATATAGCAATAAAAAATACTATAAATAATATAGAAGTATTAGCAGTACCAGAAAATCCAAATTCTGAAGTAAGTATTACAGGGAATAACCGGCTTAAAAGAAGGATTAAATATCATAAATGTATCGGTTATTTCAGAAGACAAAACAAATAGTAATATTTATAAAATAAAAGTTACTAAAACTGCAGATTTAGAATCAGCTAATACAAATTTAGAAACATTAGCAATTGAAAATGTATTGCTAAATCCGGTATTTGATACTAGTATTACACAATATAATGTTGAAATAGCAAATGATATTACTAAACTTAATATATTAGCTATACCAGAAAATGAAAATGGAAAAGTAGAAGTTAGTGGAAATGAGAATCTTAAAGAGGGTGAAAATCAAATAATAATTACTGTTACAGCTCCTAATGGATTTACGAATAGACAGTATGTTATAAATGTTTATAAAAGAAATGTTCGAGAAGAGGAACAATATAAAGAAGAAGAGAGCAAAAAAGAAGATAAGTTGGAGCAAGCATATCAGATAGAAAAAGTTTCAGCAAATGATCAAGAGAATTTGCCACAGCAATCTGAAGGAGAACAACAAAAAAATTATTGGTGGATTGCTATTATAGTTGTACTAATCGTTTTATTAGCATCTGGTATAAATTATTACTATAAAAGGAAAAATAAAATTAATGTTTAATAAAGAAAGGACTGTTTTCAACTATTTATATGTTAAAAACAGTCCGCATTATTATTAATCCTCATTTTCATCTGTTTCAGCAATTGTTTTAGCTACATTGTAAATTAATCTTTGTTTTTCTGGAGAACAAGACTTCAATAAATCAGAAAATTCATGTTCTAAGTAATTTGCTGAATTACTAGAAGCACCGTTCAAAATATATCCTTCTGAAACATCTAATAAACCACATAATTGATTTAATCTTTTCAAATTAATATGAGAATTACCTCTTTCAACTCTACTTAAAAAAGCTACAGAAATGTCTATTTTTTCTGCTAAATCTTCTTGAGTAAGATTTTTAGCAAGTCTTGCTTGTTTAATTCTTTGACCAATAATATTGTAATCTAAAGCCATTTTTATACCACCTTCCTATTCTTTCTACAATAATATAGCATCTTATAGTTTATTTTTACAGAAATTAATGAGTTAAGCATAAAACTCATAAGTTAAAAAAGAAAAGTTTTTATATAGATAAAACTGTACGTACTGCTATACAATTTTTGAAAAACTAAAAATATGTATTTCTTAAATTTAATAAATGGAAAAAAGTTTTTAAGAAGTAATATTTATTCAAAATTTAATTTTTAAGAATCACACACAAAGAAAAAAGGAGAATAAATCCAAAAAAGTAAGAATAAGGAAGAAAAAAGTGCAAAAACCAGAGACACTTACGATTAAAAATAAAAAAAAATGGGAAAAAAGTAAAAATAAAGTATACATAAATTGAAAATTGGAAGAATATATAGTATAATAAACATTAGTCGCGTTAAAAAACAGTCAAAAAGGAGAGTGAAGATATATTTTAAGTAAAAAACTAAAATTCTATACTAAAGAGATTTTAAAGTTTTTTAAGATAACAATAATAGCTTTTGGTTTTATTATCGCGATAGTATTAATTAAATATAAACCAATCTATAAAGTAAGTGTTTCTGGAGAAGAGCTAGGATATGTTAAAAATAAAGTAGCACTTGAAGAAACTTTAAAAGAAGATGTTATAGCAAATGAAGATAAAAATATAGAAACTATTGATATAAAGACAAATCCAGAATATGAGTTAAAACTTGTAAGTAGAACAGAAGAAACCAATGAAGAAGAAATTGTAGAAAAATTAAAAGAGAATATTGATATAACATATAAATATTATGAAATAGCTTTAAATAATAAAATAATAGAAACAGTAGACACAAGTGAAGAAGCAGAAGAATTGGTTAAAGAAATAAAAGAGCAAAATCAAGATAAAGAAATAAATTTAAGTATTGCAGAAAGATATACAAGTAATGAAGAAAAAATAAAAACAACAGATTTAGAAATAGCAAAGCAAAATATTTCAACTACTGTTGAAAAAACACTAATAAAGCAACAAAAACAAAAAGAAGAGGAAGAAAGAATAAAAAATTTACCTGATATAAATGGCATAAAGTTAGCAGTAACACCTATATCAGGAACAATAACTTCAAGATATGGAGTAAGCAGTAGGATTAGAAAATCTACACATACAGGATTAGATATAGCAGCAAATTCAGGAACACCTATAAAAGTTGTAGCTGACGGAACTGTAACATTTGCCAGTAGAAATGGAGCTTATGGTAATTTGGTGAAAATAAGTCATGGAAATGGAGTAGAAACATGGTATGCACATACTAGTAAAATGTATGTGACAGTTGGACAAAGCGTAAAAGCAGGAGATGTTATTGCAGCGGTTGGCTCAACAGGGAATTCTACAGGTCCTCACTTACATTTAGAAATTAGAGTTAATGGGGAACATGTAAATCCACAGAATTATTTGTATAATAATTAAAATGGAACGTTTGGGACACACCAAAACGTTCCATTTTCAGGTAAAAAAACTTATTACTATCTTTGGGTAACAATTCAAAGGTAAAAGGGAAATCATAATTTCCCTTTTACCTCTAAACTGTTAGATTCTAGAAAATTGAAATTTGGCAACTCTTGACAAAATTTTCTAATAATAATAATATATAAAAGAATTGGATAAACTAAAGAAAATTAGAATGGAGGTACATGCTTATGCCTGATAAAAATATAGAACAAGATGAGCAAAAAGTACAACAAATGATTAACGAACTAGTAGAAAAAGCAAAAATTGCATCAAGAGAATATATGAATTTAGACCAAGAAACAGTCGACAAAATTGTAAAAGCCATGTCAATGGCAGGACTAGAGCACCACATGGAACTTGCAAAAATGGCAGTTGAAGAAACTAAAAGAGGAATATACGAAGACAAAATAACTAAAAATATGTTCGCGACAGAATATGTTTATCATAGTATTAAATATGAAAAAACAGTTGGAATCATTAGTGAAAATGATGAAGAAGGATATGTAGAAATTGCAGAACCAGTAGGGATTATTGCAGGAGTAACACCAGTTACAAATCCTACATCAACAACAATGTTTAAATCAATTATTTCAGCCAAAACAAGAAATGTAATTATTTTCGGATTTCATCCATCAGCACAAAAATGTAGTGTAGAAGCTGCTAGAATTTTAAGAGATGCGGCAGTAGAAGCAGGAGCACCAGAAAATTGTATATTATGGATAGAAGAACCAAGTATTACAGCGACAAGAATGTTAATGAACCATCCTGATGTTAATTTAATATTGGCAACAGGTGGAACAGGAATGGTTAAATCTGCGTATTCATGCGGTAAACCAGCACTAGGTGTTGGACCGGGAAATGTTCCATGCTATATTGATAAAACAGCTAAATTAAATACATCTGTAAATGACTTAGTATTGTCAAAAGCTTTTGATAATGGAATGATATGTGCATCTGAACAAGCAGTGTTAGTTGATAAAGAAATATATCAAGAGTTTGAAAAACTAATGAGAAAAGCAGGATGTTATTTTGTTAATCCAGAGGAAAAAGAAAAATTAAAAAATAGTATGTTTGATTATACAGAAGAATATGGATACAAATTAAAATCTCACGTTCCTGGACAATCACCATACAAAATTGCACAAGAAGCGGGATTTGAAATACCAAAAGAAACGAAAGTGATTGTAGTTTATGAAGAAGGAATTGGAAGAGATTATCCATTTTCTAAAGAGAAATTAAGCCCTGTTTTAACATATTATATAGTCGAAAATGAAGATGAAGGAATTGATAAAGCAGAAAGACTAATTGAGTTTGGAGGGCTTGGACATTCAGCAGTTATTCACTCAGAAGACAAAGCTACTATATTAAAATTTTCAAAAACAATGAAAGCAGGAAGAATTATAGTTAATTCTCCGTCTACTCATGGAGCAATTGGTGATATTTATAATACGAATATGCCGTCATTAACTTTAGGATGTGGCTCATTTGGCGGAAATTCAACAACAGCAAATGTATCATCAGTTAATCTAATTAATATAAAAAGAGTAGCCAAAAGGAGGGTTAATATGCAATGGTTTAAAATTCCAGAAAAAATATATTTTGAAGCAGGTTCTATTCAATATTTAGAGAAAATGCCAGATATAGAGAGAGCATTTATTGTTACAGATGAGGGAATGGTAAAACTAGGTTATGTTGATAAAATATTATATCATTTAAGAAAAAGACAACAATATGTACATTCAGAGATATTTAGCGAAGTCGAGTCAGATCCGTCATTTGATACTATAAAAAAGGGTGTAGAAGTTATGAATAACTTTAAACCTGATGTTATAATTGCTTTAGGTGGAGGAAGTCCAATAGATGCAGCAAAAGGTATGTGGCTATTTTATGAACATCCTGATGCAGATGTTGAAGGTTTAAAATTAAAATTCATGGATATTAGAAAAAGAACATATAAATTTCCTAAACTTGGAACAAAATGCAAAATGGTGGCTATTCCTACAACTTCAGGTACAGGCTCAGAAGTAACATCATTTGCAGTTATTACAGATAAGAAGAAAAACAAAAAATATCCTTTGGCAGATTATGAATTAACTCCAGATGTTGCAATTGTAGATCCTGATTTAGTAATGAGCTTGCCTAAATCTGTTACTGCTGATACAGGAATGGATGTATTAACTCATAGTATTGAAGCTTATGTTTCTAACATGGCATCAGACTATACTGATGGATTAGCCGAAAAGGCAGTAGAATTAGTATTTGAGTATTTGGAAAAAGCTTATACAAACGGAACAGACAAAGTAGCAAGAGAGAAAATGCACAATGCAAGTACGATTGCAGGTATGGCATTTACAAATGCGTTTTTAGGAATAAATCATTCTTTAGCACATAAAATAGGGGCAGAATTTCATTTGCCACATGGTAGAATTAATGCAATATTATTGCCTTATGTAATTAAATACAATAGTTCAGAACCATCGAAATTTGTATCTTTCCCTAAATATGAATATTTTATAGCTGACCAGAAGTATTATCAATTGGCTAAAAAAGTGGGATTAAAAGCAGATACGGTTGAAGAAGGAATAGCAAGTTTAATTTCTAAAATTAACGAAATGAATACATTCTTAAATATGCCAAAATCTTTCCAAGATGCAGGTATAGATGAGCAAGAGTTTTTGGCAAAGGTAGATATGCTTGCTGATAGAGCTTTCGAAGACCAATGTACTACCGCAAATCCAAGGTTACCACTTGTTAGTGAGTTAAAACAAATTCTATTAGATAGCTATTATGGAATAATATATGAATAATTAGAAATAGTTTTTTATTTAAAGAAGGTTAAAAAATGATATATGTAGTTAGACACGGACAAACAGATTGGAATCTTGAAGGAAGATTTCAAGGTAGAATTGATATTGAACTAAATGAAAAAGGAAGAAGTCAGGCAGAAAAAACAAAAGAAAAATTAGAAGGGATTAAATTTGACAAGGTATTTTCAAGTCCGTTAAAAAGAGCATTTGAAACGGCACAAATAATTACGGACGAACCGATTGAAATTGATAACAGAATAATTGAGAGATGTAATGGGGAATTAGAGGGAAAATTAAAAAGTGAATGTGAAAATATGGTGGATTTTACAGATGAAAATGAGCGAAAATTAGGAATAGAATCTTTACCTGATTTTAGGGGGAGAATAACAGAGTTTTTTGATGAGATAGAAGAAAAGTATACAGGAAAAAATGTACTAGTCGTAACTCATGCAGGAGTAAGCATATATGTAAGATGCTATTTTGAGGGTGAGCCTAAAGACGGAAATTATAATAATTATAAATTAAAAAATTGCGAAGTACTTGAATATGATAATACAAGAAAAAAAGATAAAGTAAAAGATGACGATTTTGAAAGATAAAATATGTACAAGGAATGAGCCTTTTATATGTGGGATTGTTGACAAATTTATTTTGTATAACAATCTTTTTTTTAGATTTCACACAAAAAACACATTAAAAATATAATAAGAAAACAATAATCCATTAAGATATGCATATACTGAAAACAAAAGGTGGGTAAAAAGGAGAAGATCTATATGAAAAGTAAAAAAACACAAAAAATGGATCGATTGGACTTAGTAAAAATAGAAAATTTTCTAGATTATGAAAGCAAAGTTGAAACAAAAGACAAAACATTTGAGAAATTAATGTTCATTTATTCAATGGCAATAAGAGAACTAGAAACAAAAATAGAAATAATAAAAGATGAATTTAAAATGTTTTATGATTACGACTTAATTGACCATATCAATACAAGGATAAAAAAACCAGAAAGCATAATAAAAAAAATGGAACAAAAACAATGTAAACTTACATATAAAGAAATGATAGAAAATATTAATGATATAGCAGGAGTTAGAGTAATATGTCCTCTAAAAAAAGATATATATTCAATTAGAAACGTGATAGAAAAATTACCAGGACTAAACATTCTAAATGAAAAAGATTATATTTCATATCCAAAAGAATCAGGATATTCTAGTTATCATTTAATAGTAGAAGTTCCTGTAACATTATCACAAAAAATATTGTATGTAAAAGTAGAAATACAAATAAGAACATTGGCAATGGACTTCTGGGCAAGCCTAGAACACAAAATGAAATACAAACCAGATAGAGAACTATCTAAAAAGGAGTCAAAAGAATTAGTTAGTTATGCAAAAATGGTAAATAAATTGGATAATAAAATGATGCTTTTATCAGAAGGGTAGGTAGGTTTATCTAACTGTTCAAACATCAAAGGAAGAGAGTATAATTTCTTTCGTTATCTTCTCGGCTTGGTCAGTTATAGAAAATGAGATTTTCTATAACTAAACATCATTGCACACAATTTTACTAACGTAAAATTGGCGCACGAACAATGACGTGGGCATTAAAAAATTATAAACAGAGAAAATGTTTAAGAAGCCCGCTATTGTTCTTTCAATTATAAATTCTAAGCTTTAAATAACCGAGCCTCTCGTTAATCACGCTTCCTCAGTTATTTAAAGCTAAGAATTTATACATTTATTTCACGGCACATTCGAATCTAACTCAAGAAATTATACTCTCTTCCTTTGGTGTTTGAACAGTTAGATTTTTATAAGGAAATTTTTTGTATAAAGAAGGATTTATGTAAAATGTGTCGAATAATATAATTACTGATATTTACACAAACAATCAAAAAAGCAAGTTGACAAAGGGAAAAACAAGAATATAGAAAGTTTCAAAAAATAAAGAAAGAGAGGAAAAAATGCTACGATATAGTGATGAAATAATTGAAGAAGTAAGGCAAACGAACGATATAGTAGATATAATATCACAATATGTGCATTTAAAAAGAAGTGGGCGAAACTACTTTGGGTTATGTCCATTTCACAATGAAAAATCCCCCTCTTTTTCAGTTTCACCAGATAAACAAATATTTCACTGCTTTGGATGTGGAGTAGGAGGAAATGTCTTTACATTTCTTACAAAAATCGAAGGAATTAACTTTGTCGAAGCAGTTCAAACATTAGCAGAAAGAAGTAATATACAACTACCAACACTAGAAAGTGGAGGAGATAATGCTAAAGAAATATTAAAATCAAAAGTATTAAAAATCAATGAATTTGCAGCCAATTACTATCACGAAAATTTATATAAACTGGAATCAAAAATTGCACAAGAATATGTAAAAAAAAGAAGATTAACAAATGAAACATTAAAAGCATTTCAAATTGGTTTCTCAGGTAGTTTTGATGAATTATATAAACAACTAAAAGCACAGGGATTTGAAGAAAGAGAAATTTTAGAATCAGGACTAGTCAATAGAAATGAAAGAGGCCAATACATAGATAGATATAGAAATAGATTAATGTTTCCAATTTGTGATGCAAGAGGAAGAGTAATTGCATTTGGAGGTAGAGTACTAGATGATTCGAAGCCAAAATATATAAATTCACCAGAAAATGTCGTATATAGTAAAGGAAGACATCTATTTGGTTTAAATGTAGCAAAAAAAAGTAAAGATATAAAACAAAGATTATTAATAGTAGAAGGGTATATGGATGTTATATCTTTACATCAAAGAGGAATCACAAATGTAGTAGCTCCACTTGGAACAGCCTTGACACAAAACCAAGGCTATTTATTAAGAAATAACACAGAACAAATTGTTCTAAGTTTTGATTCGGATGAAGCTGGACAAACTGCCAAAGTTCGAGCAATGGAAATATTACAAAATATGGGATGTGATATTAGGGTATTGCAAATGGAAGGAGCAAAAGACCCTGACGAATACATAATAAAATACGGAAATGCTAGATTTCAAAACTTAGTTGAAAAAGCTATTTCAGTAATAGAATTTAAAGTTAAATTATTAAAACAAAATTTAAATTTGGAAAATACAAATGATAAAATTAAATTCTTAAATGAAATTGCAAAACTAATCGCAAAAGTTGATAATACAATAGAAAGAGAAGTATACATAGAAAAAATTGCAGATAGCTATGATATATCAAAAGAAGCAATCTATGCAGAAGTGAATAAATTAACTTATTCAGGAGAAAAAAATAGTAAAATTTTAGAAAAAGCTAAGCCAGTTATTAGACATGAAAACAATAATAAAATACAGGTTTCAGAGGCTATTAAAAAAAGAGAAAATACTATAATTTCAATTTTATTAACAGGAGATGAAGGGATTTATCAATTAATAAAACAAAATATTAAAATTGAAGACTTCAAATATCCAATAAACAAAGAAATTGCAAAAAAGTTGTATGAAGAATTTGAAAAGGGAAATAGTAATATAAATAGTATAATTGATAACTTAAACGAGGAAGAACAGAACCATATAACAATGATTATGGCAGAAGATTATGAAATTAACGATATGGAAAAAGCAATTGATGATATTATACAGGCATATCAGAAAGAAAATCTAAATGAAAGAAAATTTGAAATTTTAAAGCAGTTAGACGAAAACATAGACGATATAAAAAAGAAGGAATTAGAAAAAGAGCTAAATAATATTATTATTAGGTTAGCAAGAATTAAGTAGGGGTGAAAAAAATGTCAAAGAAAAAAGAAAATGTAGAAGACATAACAGGGATAGAAGAAAATAAAAAAGAAACAAGAGAATCAAATAAGAAAATATCTGTAAAAAAAGAAGAAAAGACAAAATCAAAAAATAAAAAAAACGAAACAAAAAATGAACAGAAAAAAGAAGAAAAGAAGTTAAATAATAAAGAAAAAAACAATCAAGAGGAACTAACAAAATCAAAAGAAGATATAAAAGAAAAAACATCAAAAAGCAAAACTTCTAAAACAAAAAAAGCAGACAATAAAGAAAATGATAAAATAAAAGAACAAAAAATAGAAAAACAAGAAAACGATAAAACAAAAGACGAAAAAATAGAAAAACAAGAAAACGATAAAACAAAAGACGAAAAAACAGAAAAACAAGAAAACGATAAAATAAAAGATGAAAAAATAAAAAAACAAGAAAATGATAATTCAAAAGAAGAAAACAAAAAAATAGAAAAAATGGAAAAAGCAAGAAAAGAAACAAAAGCTAAAGCGATTGAAAACTTAGAAGAAATAAAAGACACAGAGCAAAAAGAACAAATAGAAGAAGACGAAAAAATTAAAGAAGACAAAGTAAATAGCATACTAAAAAAAGCAAAAGAAAAAGGACAAATAACTTATGGGGATTTAGCCACAGAATTAGATGATGTAAATCCAGACCAAATAGACAAAGTATTCGATGCATTTGAAGAATTAGGAGTAGACTTGTCAGATGATATGGATGAAGAACCAGACATAGAAGACTTAAAAGAAGTAGAGGACTTAAAACTAGATGAAATAACAGACACAAGTTACGAAGGAATAAATGTAGATGACCCAGTAAGAATGTATTTAAGAGAAATAGGAAGAATACCACTTTTAACATTTGATGAAGAATTAGACTTAGCTAAAAGAATATTAAATAATGACGAAGAAGCAAGACAAAAATTAGCTGAATCAAACCTAAGATTAGTTGTAAGTATTGCAAAAAAATATGTTGGAAGAGGAATGCTATTTTTAGATTTAATTCAAGAAGGAAATATGGGATTAATAAAAGCAGTAGAAAAATTCGACTATACAAAAGGATTTAAATTTAGTACTTATGCTACATGGTGGATTAGACAAGCTATTACAAGAGCAATAGCAGATCAGGCAAGAACTATAAGAATACCAGTGCACATGGTAGAAACAATAAATAAATTAATTCGAACATCAAGACATCTATTACAACAAATGGGAAGAGAACCAACCCCAGAAGAGATAGCAAAAGAAATGGAAATACCAGTTGAAAAAGTAATTGAAATACAAAAAATTGCACAAGACCCAGTTTCATTAGAAACACCAATAGGAGAAGAAGACGATAGCCATTTAGGAGACTTCATACAAGACGAAGATAGTCCTGCTCCACATGATTCGGCAGCATATACTTTATTAAAAGAGCAATTAGAAGATGTAATGGAAACATTAACACCAAGAGAAGCAAAAGTGTTAAAACTAAGATTTGGCTTAGAAGACGGAAAATCTAGAACATTAGAAGAAGTTGGTAGAGAATTCCAAGTAACAAGAGAAAGAATAAGACAAATTGAAGCAAAAGCATTAAGAAAACTAAGACATCCTAGTAGAAGTAAAAAATTAAGAGACTATATGGGATAAATAATTATAAAGTAATATAGCAATTAAAAGGGAAGGAATGCTAAATGGAGCAAATAGAAGAACTTATTAAAAATATTTCAAAAGTTCAGATAATAGATATAGTAATTGCAATAGGAATAATAATATTTTTTAGAATTTTTAGTTCTAGTATGTCATATATGATTATTAGAATGTTTAAATTTAAGGTAAAAAATAAAAACAAAATAAAAGAAAATGCTTTTTACAATCCATTAAGAATATTTTTTATATTGTTGGGATTTTATTTAGGAATATTGTTCTTGAAAAAGCCACTAAATATTGATGATTCCATAATGGCAATAGTAACAATAATATTTAAAATAGTTAGTATTATAGAATTTGCTCATGGGCTAGCAAAAAGCTTTACACCAGGCTCAAAAATATCAAAGAAAATGAAAGAACGATTAAATAAAAATGTAGAAGACTCAATGTTTGATTTTATACTAAAAGGTGTAAGAGTAATTATTTATATTATAGCGGGATTTATTGTAATAACTCAATTAGGAATAAATTTAAATGGATTGATTGCAGGATTAGGAATAAGTGGAGTAATTATAACCCTTGCAGCACAGGATACAGCAAAAAACTTAATTGGAGGAATAGTAATTGTAATAGATAAACCATTTATTGTTGGCGACTGGATTCAAATGGACAAATACGAAGGGACTGTTGAAGATATTACATTTAGGAGTACAAGGATTAGAACATTTGAAAATTCTGTAGTAAATATACCAAATTCTGTTATCTCAGGTGGTGCAGTTGTAAACTGGAGCAAAATGGAAAAAAGGAGATATAGAACAATTTTATCTGTTGCAACTGATACGCCAATGGATAACTTGGAAGAATTTAAAAAAGAAGTTAAAAAACTGCTAATATCTAGAGAGGCAATTGATGATGATTCTATTATTGTGAAGTTTGATGAGATAACTGGAAGCGGATTAAGAATTTTAATTTCTAGTTATACAAATTCAGTAGATTATGCAAGTTATTTAACAGAAAAAGAGAATATTAACTATAAAATTATGAAAATATTAAAAGAAAAAAATATTAAACTTGTTTAAAAAGAAATTTAAATAAAGTGTTTAGAAAAGCACTTTATTTTTTCACAATATAGACATAAAAGTCTTGTATAATATATAATAGCTATAAGAAAAAATAATGGTTTTAATGCAAAAATAAGTCTTGAAGAAGGGATGAGGAAAAATGGTAAATAATTGTATTTTGGTAGTAGATGATGAATCAAGAATGAGAAAACTAATCAAGGACTTTTTAGTTGCAAAAGGGTACAGCATACTAGAAGCAGAAGATGGTGAAAAAGCATTAGAAGTATTTGAAGAAAATAAAAACAAAATAAGTTTAATATTGTTAGATGTAATGATGCCAAAACTAGACGGTTGGTCAGTGTTAAGACAAATTAGGCAAGATTCAAAAGTACCAATTATTATGCTAACAGCAAGAGGAGAAGAACAAGATGAGCTATTTGGATTTGAACTAGGTGTAGATGAATACATATCAAAACCATTTAGTCCAAAAATATTAGTAGCCAGAGTAGAAGCCATTTTAAAAAGAACAAATCAAGACATAAAAGAAGTAAAAGACTATGGAGGAATAGAAATAGATAAAGAAGGAAGAACAGTAAAAGTAGACGGAAAGCCAATAGAATTAAGTTTAAGAGAATACGAATTATTAGTTTATCTAGTAGAAAACCAAAACATAGCACTTTCAAGGGATAAGATATTAAATAATGTTTGGAATTATGACTATTATGGAGATTCAAGAACGATAGATAGCCACATAAAAAAGATAAGACATAAATTAGGGAAAAAAGGAAAGTATATACAGACGATGAGAGGTGTAGGATACAAATTTGAAGTAAAATAACATATACAATAAAAAAGTAAGTTCAAACGAAATCAAAGATTTTGATAAGCAAATGTGAAAAATAATAAAGAATGCAGTTCTAAAAGGAACTGTATTTGTATGAAAGGAAAAGTATAACTTAGAAAAATAGAAAATTGTGTTATGGAAAGGAGTGAAACAAAAATGAATAAAGCTCTAAAATCAGTCAGAATAAAACTATTTTTAACAATATCAATGGTAATATTGCTAATAATAGGATTTCTTATAATTGTAAACAATATCGTATTTGGACAATTCTATTTATACAGCAAAACAAGAGCTTTAAAAGATGTATATATAAGATTAAATGACTATTATAACAATCCAGAAGTAACAGATATGGAATCAGAATTAGAAAGAATAGCAATAAAAAACAACTTTGATATATTAATAAAAAACGACCAAAATGTAAATATATATACATCAAGTAAAGACTTCTTTTTTACACTAGGACAAATGAATGAAATGACAAATCAAAACACACTTAATTCAGGAGAAATAATAGAAGATGGGGAAACATACACAATAAGAAGAATCAAAGATACAAAAAATCAAGTTACATATATTCTATTATCTGCAATTTTAGATAATGGTTACCTATTATATGTCAGAATACCAATAACATCTATACAAGAAAGTGTAAAAATATCAAACAACTTTCTATATTTAATGGCAGGACTAACAATTTTATTATCAGCTGTAATAGTATCATTTGTATCAAGAAAATTTACAGACCCAATACTTGAATTAAATGCAATAGCTAAAAAAATGGCAAATTTAGACTTTAGCCATAAATATAGAATAACAGATGCAGGAGACGAAATAAACAACTTAGGAAAGAGTATTAATGCAATGTCAGCTACCTTAGAAAAGACAATAAAGCAACTAAGAAATACAAATATAGAACTGGAAAAAGATATTGAAGAAAAATCAAAAATAGATGAAATGAGAAAAAGCTTTATATCTGATGTATCACATGAATTAAAAACTCCAATAGCATTAATACAAGGATATAGTGAAGGATTGCTAGAGAATGTTAATACTGATGAAGAAAGTAGAAAGTTTTATGCAGAAGTAATTTTAGACGAAACAAATAAAATGGATAGACTAGTAAAACAATTACTAGAACTAATGAAACTAGAATATGGAAAAAGAGAGTTTAACGATGTAGAATTTAATATTGTCGAACTAGAAAGAGAAGTAATAAGAAAATCAAAAGTAATGCTAGAAGAAAAAGATGTTCAAATTCAATTAGAAGATAAAGAGGTGAATGTATTTGCAGACGACTTCTACATTGAACAGGTAATTACTAATTATTTAACAAATGCAATAAAACATGTTAAAGAAGTAAATGGACAAAAAATAATAAGGATAGAAAATGATGTAGATATAGAAAAAAACAAGGTAAGAGTTAAAGTATTTAATACAGGAGATAATATAAAAGAAGAAGACATGGAAAGAATATGGAATAGATTTTATAAAGTAGACCAATCTAGAAATAGACAAGATGGTGGAACAGGAATAGGTTTATCTTTTGTAAAGGCTATTATGAGCAATTATAAAAATGCTTATGGTGTGATAAATAAAGAAGATGGTGTAGAATTTTACTTCGAGTTGGATGTTAAGATTTAATTATTGCCATGGGGGACGGGTTCGTTTGGCAATTTTTTGCCAGAAGGGACAGGTTAACTTGGTGTGCCATTGGGGACGGGTTCGTTTGGCACAAAGGTTTAAAAATATTAAAGATTTAAAAATATTCTGGAATATGAGGAATTTAGAAATTTCTTGTGTTTTAGAATATTTTTTTAATGCAAAAATTTTATTTTTGTTTTACCTTTTAGATTTTATTTATTATGGTGTTTATAATATTTCATTAAAATTGAACAATTTTAAATCTGCATAATGTCAAATGTCATATTTTGTCATTATTTGCGATGAAAAGTTCTTTACAAATACAAAAAAATGTATTAATATATACATAAGATGTTAACATCAAAAAAGGATTTTTAATCTACATATTTAAAATCTAAATTTTCATGAAAAGAAAACTGAACAAATGGAGGTGGATAGATAAGTAACTAGGTTTAAAATAAATGTTATTAGTCTTATTATTTCTTTTATTTTATGTTTTTTCATCAGTCAAATTGATTTCAACTTTCATCTCAATCCTATAAAATTTAAAGCAAACTTTATATCCGAAACAAATAATATAACAGAAGAAGTAAAAAAAGGTAACATTGCAGAACAAAAGACAAACACAATTACAGCTACAAAAGAAAACGATTTAAATAGTTTTGATATGATTTCTAAAAGCCCCGAAATAGAAAACATATCGAAAAATAATGAATATTGGTATGTAAAAATTCAAAGTATTGGGCTACAAGCCGAAATATCAGAAGGAACTAGTACAGAAACAATGAACCAATATGTGGGCCATTTCGAAGAAAGTTCAAAAACTAATGGAATTATCGGCTTGGCCGCCCATAATAGAGGATACCCTAAAAATTATTTTGAGAATTTAAAAAAGTTAAAAATAGGTGACGAAATAGTATATTGCTATAAAGATTTTGAAAAGAAATACATAGTAGAAAGTCATACAATAATAAAAGATACAGATTGGAGTTGGCTTGAACCAAGAGACGAAAATCGTATTGTATTAATTACATGTGTAGAAAATGAACCAGAATATAGAAGATGTATTCAGGGAGTCGAAAAAAATTAAGGGAGGTTTTATTTGAAAAAAGTAAAAAGAATATTAAAGAAAATATTAATTGCTATTGCTGTTCTGATATTTAATACACTAGGAATGATAAATTGCGTAAACGCTGTAGACATTAATAGTGCAGATATTAAATCATTGGGAGACTGTGGAAGTTTACTAAAATATAAAGGAATTGTAGTTTTAGCATATTATGCACAATATGAACATAATGGAGTGAGCTATCCAGCATATTGTTTAAATAAAACAAAGCAAGGAGTAACAGATGATATTTCATATTCTGTCTCTGTTCAAGATGCTATAACAGACGTAAAATTATGGAGAATTATAATAAATGGATATCCATATAAAACAATTCAAGAATTGGGAGTAGCAAATAAAGAAGAAGCTTTTACAGCAACAAAACAAGCAATCTATTGTTATATCCATGGTAATAATCCAGCAGATTATGAACCAATAGGAGAAGCAGGGCAAAGAACATTAAATGCCTTGAATAAAATATTAAATGATGCAAACAACTCAAAAGAAACACAGATTTCAAATTCAATTAATATAATAAGAGAAGATAACGAATGGAAGCAAGACCAGATAGATAAAAATTATTTATCAAAGACATATAGTATAGAAACAGCAGCACCATTAAATACTTATAAAGTTAATATAACAAGAAGTAATTCAAATGATTTAGCAGGAATAAAATTAACTGATGAAAAAAATGTAGAAAAACAAGAGTTTAAATATAATGAAAAATTTAAAATTATGATACCGATAAAAGCAGCAACAGAAGAAACAAAAATAAAAATATCAGTTGAAGCAAAAGTACAAACAAAACCAGTTTTATACGGTGCACCTTCAGATAGTGTATATCAAGACTATGCACTAACTGCGGCAACTTATGAAGACGGAGCAGGAAGTATAGAAGACCAATTGCCTATAAATAAAACAAAGTTGGTAGTTATTAAACAAGATAAAGATACAAAACAAAAGTTACAAGACGTAGAATTTTGTTTACTAGATGAAAATAAAAATGTTGTATATTCTGCTCTTAAGACTGATAAAAATGGAAAAATTGAAATCGATAATTTAATTCCAGGTGTTTATTATTTGAAAGAAGTTAATACAAAAGATGGTTACATTCCTTATGAACAATTAATTGATTTAAGTTTAAAATTAAATCAGGTTGTTACAATTACTGTTAATAACACAAAAGAAACTCCACCAGAGATTACAACTGATGAAAAAGAAATAGAGGTAGAACAAGAAGAAAAAGAAACTATTAGCTATTCTAATAAAGAAACTGAAATTAGAAATATACCTGTTGAGAAAGAAGTGGTAAAAAAATTACCTGTTACAGGCATGTAGATTAAAAGCCATTGATACAAGATAATGATGTACCAATGGTTTTTAGTTTTTCAACTTATAGGAAATTGCATTTCCTAAGAATACAAAGATCAGAAAGGGGCTCTCCGAATTGTTACAAACAGTTATATTTATTCGTGACAGTTCAGAGGTCAATGGGGAAGAATATGATTTCTTGAGTCGGATTCGAATGTGCAGTGGAATAGATGTATAAATTCTTAGCTTAAAATGACTGAGGAAGCGTGATTAACGAGAGGCTCGGTCATTTTAAGCTTAGAATTAATAATCTATGGAGCAAGCCGAGAAGACGATGAAAGAAATCATATTCTTCCCCATTGACCTCTGAACTGTTACATTTATTCTCTAAATTTTTATAAACTATATTGAAAAAAAGTAGATAAACAAGTATAATATAACAAGAGAAAAATAAAAATTCAGGCAGTATTAAAAAAGTCGAAACATTATAAAACTCTCGACAAGCATGCCACAAAATAAAGGAGAAGGATATTACATGTTATCACAAATCATAATTTTACTAATACTTATATTATTAAATGCGTTTTTTGCAGCGAGCGAAATAGCATTTATTTCTTTAAATGATGCAAAAATTGAAAAACAAGCTAAAGAAGGAAACAAAAAAGCAAAGCAAATAGAAAAAATGTTAAAATCACCTAGTAAATTTCTTGCAACAATACAAATAGGAATAACACTAGCAGGATTTTTATCAAGTGCATTTGCCTCAGAAGCATTTGCAGACAAACTAGCACCAATACTAAACTCATGGATGCCATTTGTTAGTTTAGGAGTATGGAAAAGCATATCAATTATATTTATTACAATAATCTTATCATTCTTCACACTAGTATTTGGAGAACTAGTTCCAAAAAGGCTTGCAATGAAAAATTACGAAAAAATATCATTTGCGACAATTGGAATTATAAGAGCAATATCAATAGTAACAGCACCATTTGTAAAATTATTAACTGTTGTAACAAATGCTATTTCAAAATTATTTGGAGTAGGAGAAAATGAAGAAGAAATAGTTACAGAAGAAGAAATAAAAATGATGGTTGACCAAGGAGAAGAAAGTGGAACTATAAAGGAGGAAGAAAAAGAATTAATAAATAATGTATTTGAATTTAATGATATTACAGTTTCTGAAATTATGACTCATAGGAAAGACATTTTTGCTGTTGATATTAATATTAGCAATGAAGAATTGTTAGAAGAATTGTCTAAAGAAGAATATAGATATAGTAGAATACCTGTATATGATGAAACAATAGATGAAATAAAAGGTATTTTATATGTAAAAGACGTACTTAAAAATATAAATAAAAAATCTTTTAGAGTAAAAAATGTAGTAAAAGATGCATACTTTATTTCACAAAATAGATTAATAAATGAAGTATTTAAAGAATTACAAAAAAACAAAATGCAAATTGCTATAATTGTAGATGAATATGGTGGAACAGCAGGTTTAATAACAATGGAAGATATTTTAGAAGAACTAGTTGGAGACATTTTTGACGAATATGATAAAATAGAGGAAGAATATACAAAAATAGATGAAAACACATATTTACTAAGCGGAGGAATGGCAATATTTGATGTAAACAAATTATTAGATGCAAAAATACCAGAAGGAGATTATGATACAATTGCTGGATATTTACAAGAAAAATTGGGAAGAATACCAAAAGATGGAGAAAATCCAATTATAGAAACAGAAATGGTAACATACAAAGTTGAAGATTACGAAGATAAAAGAATTTTAAAAGTAAAAGCATGTAAAAATAACATAGAAAAAGTTGAAGAAGATGAGGGCAAATAAAAATGAAGGGAATGAACAAGGAATGAAGAAAAAATATATTATAGCAATTATATTATTAGTAGTTATCGTAGCTGTGGCAACATATTTTATATATACAAACATAGTAAAAGAAGGCAGAAAATATGAAATAGAGCAAATAGAAAACTTTAACTATTTAGTACTAAAACAAGGAGAAAGTTATGGAGTAATAGACAGAAGCGGAAACCTAATAATTAATGCTGAATATACAAATGTAATAATACCTAACCCTGAAAAACCAGTATTTATTTGTATAAATCAAGATGATACAGTTGTAAAAAATGATAAAAATGAAAATATACTAACACAATTTCAAAATGTAAACGCAATTCGTCTAAAAAATATAGCAGGCAGTTTAATGTATGAAAAAAGTGTTTTAACATTTGAAAAAGACGGAAAAGTTGGACTAATAAATTTAGAAGGAAAAGAAATTGCAAAACCAGAATATGAATCTATAGAAGCATTACCATATAAAGAAGGAGAACTATTAGTAAAGCAGAATAACAAATTTGGGGTAATCAATATAAAAGGAAATGAATTAGTAAAACCAGAATTTGATAAAATCACAGTAGATGGATATTTTGTGGATAATGAAGGATATAAATATGCTGGATATATTGTTTCAAACACAACAGAGAATGGATATAGATATGGATATGTGGATTTAAATGGTAAATTAATTATAGAAACAGAATATAACGATTTATCAAGAATAGCTAACATTAAGAAAAATGAAGAAATATATTTATTAGTAGCTAAAGACGGAAGATATGGAGTTTTAAAAAACGGAATTCAATTAATAAATAATGACTATCAATCTATACAATACGATGAAACAAATAATGTTTATGTAGTAGAAAAAAGCAAAAAGTATGGAGTTTTATCATCAGAAGGAAAAGAACTTATACCTGTACAATATAACGAAATTGATATAACAGGGATGTTCATTTATGCAACAACTGCTGATAAGACAGAAGTATTTGACAGAGAAGGAAATCTAACAAATTGGGATAGTAATATTTCAATATTACAAACAGAAAATGAAAATTACAATATAGAAATAGATAATACACAAGGAACAGTTTATTATATAATAGACAAAAATAATAATCAATTAACAAAACAACCTTATACTTATATAGAATATTTTAATGAGGATAATTTTATTGCATCATTGGGAAATAATAAATTAGGAATTATTAATAGTAAAGAAGAACCAAAAATAGAAATAAAATATGATTCAATAGAAAAAATACAAAATACAGACATTATCAGTACAGTGTTAAATGCAGATAATACTACGCAGTTATTTGACAAAGATTTTAATTTAATATGTACTATGAATGATGCAACAATAGAAAGTAACGACAATTTTGTAAAAATATATAATGCGACTGAAACCAAATATTTTGATAAAGAAGGAAAAGAAAAAGCATATAAAGAAATAGAACCTAATAATAAACTTTATGCTAAAAAATTAGAAAATGGAAAATGGACATTCGAAGACTTGTCAGGAAATGTTGTAGAAAATGAATATGATAAAGTAACAGAATTTAATGAATATGGATTTGCAGGAATAAAGAAAGAAGGAAAATGGGGAGTAATAGACGAAAATGGAAAAGTAATATTAGAGCCAGTTTATGAATTCCAAAACAATTATGAACCAGACTTTATAGGAAAGTTTTATAAGACAGAATATGGCTTTGGAGAGTTTTATTATACAGATAAAATATAAAAATTTATACTTACATTCAATGGCAAAAAAGAAGATAATTCAGAATATTTACTTCAAACTATAAAAAGCACTTAAAAAAGGAAGGTGTCAGATTTGAAATTAGGTATAGCATTATCAGGCGGAGGAATAAGAGGAATAGCCCACGCAGGAGTTCTAAAGGCTTTAGAAGATAATAATATAAAAATAGATGTAATAGGAGGCACTAGTTCGGGAGGATTAGTGGCTTCTTTATATGCAATGGGATATTCTCCATATTATATTTATGTTTTATTTAAAAAATATGCTAAAGAATTAATAGAAATAGATTCTGGACCAATAGTTTCGGGGATTGGTAATTTTATGCTTAATAAAAAAGTTAGTTTATTAGGATTAAATTCCGGAAAAGCAATAGAAGAAGCATACAATCATTTGGCACAAAGAAAAGGAATTTATAAAATAGAAGATATAAAACAAATGCCATTAATCATACCAGCGGTAGATGTTTTAAATTCAAAAGAATATATTTTTACGAATTCTATACCGAAAGATACAGAAGATAAATCACAATATATTACAGATATACCACTAGGAAAAGCTGTAAGAGCATCTAGTAGTTTCCCAGCAATTTTTTGTCCTTGCGAGTATAAAAAACATCAATTTTTAGACGGAGGAGTATTAGATAATATCCCAGTTACAGAAGTGAGAAAGCAAGGAGTACAAAAAGTTATTGCTGTAAATTTTAAGGCAGATGATATAGATAATAATAGTAATGTAATGGATATTGTTATGAGAACAATTGATATTATGGGAAATAAAATATCAGAGGAAAGTCTTGAACAAAGTGATTTTGTTTTGACAATAGCTACTGACAAAACAGGATTATTGGATATAGAAAAATTGGATAGTTGTTATAAATACGGATATAAAGCTTTAGAGAATAATTTGAGTAAAATTAAGGAAATAATAAATATAAAATAGAATATAATAAAATAAAATGCTAATTTTATATTTTGATAATTTTACGGCAAATGGCAGTATTATCCTTTGAAATTATCGACGAATGTGCCGTTAAACAAGCCGAGGCGATAATAAAAAGGATAATACTGCCATTTGCTGTAAAATTATCAAATTTGAAAAAATTTAAGATAGAAAGGGAAGATAAAAATGGACATACGATATTTTGATAATGCAGCTACTACAAAAGTCAAAAAAGAAGTATTAGAAGCAATGTTTCCATACTTTTGTGAGCAATATGGAAATCCATCATCAATGTACTCAATAGGAAGAAACGCAAGAAAAGCTGTAGAAGAAGCAAGAAGAAAAGTGGCAGAGCTAATTAATTGCAAACCAAATGAAATATATTTTACAGGTTGTGGATCTGAAAGTGACAATACAGCATTAAAAGGAATTGCATATCAAAATAAAAATAGAGGAAATCACATTATAACATCAAAAATAGAACATCCAGCGATTTTAAATACATGCGAAACTTTAGCTAAAAATGGATTTAAAATAACATATTTGTCAGTAGATCAAAACGGAAGAATTAATTTAGAAGAACTAAGAAGAGCGATTACAGATAAAACAATTTTAATTAGTATAATGTTTGCAAACAATGAAATAGGCACAATTGAGCCAATTAAAGAAATATCACAAATAGCGAAAATGCACAATATAATTTTTCATACAGATGCAGTTCAAGCAACAGGAAATATACCAATAGATGTACAAAAAATGGGAATAGATATGTTATCTTTGTCAGGTCACAAACTAAATGCACCTAAAGGAATAGGAGCTCTATATGTAAAGTCTGGTATCGAATTTCAAAAATTTATGGATGGAGGGCATCAAGAAAAAGATAAAAGAGCAGGAACAGAAAATGTAGCAGGAATTGTTGCATTAGGAAAAGCATGCGAATTAGCTAGAAAGAATATGAAGTCACATATAGAATATTTAAGTAAACTGAGGGACTATTGCATTTCTCAGGTAGAAGAAAAAATCGAAGATGTAAAAGTAAATGGCAGTAAAGAAAATAGATTACCTGGAAATTGCAATTTTTCATTCAAAAATATAGAGGGAGAAACTTTATTATTAAAATTAGATGCAAAAGGAATATGTGCTTCCAGTGGAAGTGCATGTTCGACAGGGTCTTTAGCCCCATCGCATGTTTTACTAGCTATAGGATTAACATCTGAATGGGCTAAAGGTTCTCTTAGAATAACATTTAGTGAAGATAATACAAAAGAAGATGTGGATTATTTAGTTAATAATCTAGTTGAAATTATAAAAGAACTTAGAAAAAATAATGCCTGAACATCATATTTTATATTTTTTTAAAATGCTTAATGCACATTTAATACCGTCAACTGATGCAGACATAATGCCACCAGCATATCCAGCACCTTCACCACAAGGATAGATGCCATTAATATTAGAAACTAGATTTTCATTTCTGATAATTCTAACAGGAGAAGAACTTCTTGTTTCTACTCCTGTTAAAATGCTATCAGGATTCGCGAAACCATTTAATTTTGTATCAAAATATAAGATAGCTTCTTTTAAAGTAGTAGAAACAAAATTTGGTAAAATTTCATTCAAATTACTTAAAGTGACACCTGGTATATAAGTAGGTCTTACATCACCAATATATGTGGATTTAGTGTTATTTAAGAAGTCTCCCACACGTTGAATAGGAGCAAAATAATTTCCACCACCTAATTTAAAAGCTTTTTCTTCTAAATCTTTTTGAAAATATATTCCTGCCAAAGGCGAAGAATTGGAAAAATCATCTGGTGTAACATTAACTAAAATAGCAGAGTTACTATTTGTGCCATCTCTAAGAAAATTACTCATACCATTTGTAACAATTGTATTTGGTTCACTAGAAGAAGCAATAACCACTCCACCAGGGCACATACAAAAACTATAACAAGAACGTCCAGAAGAAGCATGATATGCCAGCTTATAACTAGCAGGAGGCAAATTTAAATTAGTTAAATTACCATATTGAGAAAGATTAATCATTTCTTGTAAATGTTCAATTCTAACACCAACAGAAAAATTTTTAGCTTCCATTGCAACACCAAGAGAATGTAATTTCTTAAAAGTATCTCGTGAACTATGACCAATAGCCAAAATTAAATTATCAGTTTCAATCTTCTTTGAGCAATATACTGCACAAATAGTACTGTTAATGATTTCAAAATCAGTTACTTTTTCGTTAAATAAAAAAGACCCACCTTTAGAGATAATATAATTTCTCATATTTTTTATTATATTAATTAAATTATCAGTACCAATATGTGGTTTTGATAAATAAAGAATTTCTTCAGGAGCACCAAACTTAACAAATTCTTCTAAAACTTTTTTACAATAAGGGCTATTAATCCCTGTTGTTAGCTTCCCGTCAGAAAAAGTACCTGCACCACCTTCGCCAAATTGAACATTTGATAAGCTATTAAGAAAACCTGTTTTTCGGAATACTTCAACATCTTTTTGCCTTTCTTCAACAGGTTTTCCTTGTTCTATAATTATTGGCTTTAGGCCATTTTGAACTAATGTTAAAGCTGCAAAAAGACCAGAAGGACCAGCACCTATAATTACAGGAGGTTTAGATAAATGACAAGTAGAATTGTCTTTTAAGTGAAATTCATTTTTAAATAAATTTTCGGCTTCTTTTATTTTGGTTATTAGTTTGTTATTTCGTTTTAAATAATATTCTTCATTTTTTATAATCATATCAATTGAATATATATAGTGCACATCAGATTTTTTCCTAGCATCAATTGATTTTTTTGAAATGTGCCAATCAATGATATCAGATTTTTTTATATTAACTTTATTTATAGCAAATTCGAATACTTCTAAGTTTGTAATATCTTCATAAATTTTTATATTATTAATTCTAATCATTTTTAGAATCCTCCTCGAATACTAAAATATTTCAGATGTAACAGTTCAGAGGTCAAAAAGTTATAACCCCTTTGACCTCTGAAAAGTCACTATAACTATTATATCATGAAAATTAAAGATAGACAATTTATATAAAATGTGATAGACTATACCATATACAAATTAATAACTATGAAAGAAGGAATCAAAATGGGAGAAAACAAAATTTCAAAAGTATATTTTACAGACTTTAGAGCAAGACCAGGATATAACTTACTACAAAAATTAGAAAAACTAGTAAAAAAAGCAGGGATAGAAAATATAGACTTTGAAAATAAATATACAGCAATAAAAATACACTTTGGAGAGCCTGGAAACTTAGCATATTTAAGACCAAACTATGCAAAAGTCATAGTAGATTTAGTAAAAAAATTAGATGGAAAGCCATTTTTAACAGACTGTAACACATTATATGTCGGAGGAAGAAAAAATGCTTTAGACCATTTAGATGCAGCGTATCTAAATGGATTTAGCCCATTCTCAACAGGATGCCATGTAATGATAGCAGACGGACTAAAAGGAACAGATGAAGCATATATAGAAATAAATCAAGAATATGTAAAAACGGCCAAAATAGGAAGAGCAATTTCAGATGCTGATATAATTATCTCATTAAATCATTTCAAAGGACATGAAGGAACAGGATTTGGAGGAGCAATAAAAAACATTGGAATGGGATGTGGCTCAAGAGCTGGAAAAATGGAAATGCATAGCAGTGGAAAACCAGGAGTAATAAACGAAAAATGTCGAAAATGTAAGCAATGTATAAAAGTATGTGCACACGGAGCTATCTCTTACGATGAAGAAGGAAAAGCTAATATTGACCACACAAAGTGTGTAGGATGTGGAAGATGTATAGGAATATGTAATTTTGATGCAATAAAATCACCAAATGATGAAGCAGCAGATATTTTGAATAAAAAGATGACAGAATATGCACTTGCAGTGGTAAAAAATAAACCACAATTTCATATTAGTTTAATATGCGATGTTTCTCCAAATTGCGATTGCCATGCAGAAAATGATGCACCAATCGTACCTAATATAGGAATGTTAGCATCTTTTGATATGGTAGCTTTAGATAAGGCTTGTGCTGATTTAGTTAATAAACAAGAAGCATTTCAAAATAGCCAACTAGGAGAACACATTAGAAAAAATGTAGAGGGACACGATAATTTCCATATTAACCATCCAGATACTAACTGGGAAAGCCAAATAGAGCATGGAGTAAAAATTGGTTTGGGAAATGAAGATTATGAACTAATAGAAATACAATAAGTAGTGATAAATCTATTAATTTAAGTTTATGGTAGATTTATAATAGATTTATTGATAAAGATACATTTGAATTAATTTTATGGGGAAATATATGAAGAAGGACGAAAAAAAAGTATTAAATTGGATTATAAAAATATTTTGGATATTTGTAATAGGAAGTGTATTTGGATTTTTTGCGGAGATGTTATATGCTCTTGTATATACTAGAACATTACAAATACGCCAAGGATTAATCTATGGACCTTTTATACAAGTGTATGGAATGGGAGCAATAGCATATTATCTTTTAGTATTTAAAATAAAAGAACCAAAAAAATTATTTTTTGCAGGAATGTTAATGGGCGGAATATTGGAATATTTATGTTCATTCTTTCAAGAAATATTTTTTGGAACGATTTCATGGGATTATAGCAAATTTTTCTTGAATTTAAATGGAAGGGTTTGTCTATTATATTGTTTTTATTGGGGAATAATAGCTGTTGCTTTTTTGAAAATTGTTTATCCAATACTTTTAAAAATAGAACCATTGATTTATAAAAAAAGTATAAGATTATTTACATATTTTTTTATGTTATTTATGACTTTTGATATTGTGATATCATGTATGGCAGCTGATAGACAATTGAGAAGAAGACAAAATTTGCCACCAAGAAGTGTTGTGGATGAGTTTTTAGATACTACATATCCAGATGAATTATTAGACAGAATTTATAATAATAAAAAAGAGGTTCGTTAATTTTATTAAAGTTCTAATCCTCATTTTGTACGAATACAATTAAACAAAAGTATTCTACTTAATGGGGGTTTTTGTATGAAACAAATATCAATAGAGGAACGTGCAATAAATTTGGCACATTATATTATAGATTCAAAAGATACTGTAAGAGGAGCCGCAGCAAAGTTTGGAATAAGTAAAAGCACAGTACACACCGAAGTAACATTCCAGAACGGTAGAAATAAATCCCCAATAATTCCAAAAAGTATTGAAATTAAAAAGGTTTTCTTAGCAAAGAAGAATTCTATTGTTAGGTTAGGATTATTAATTAAATAAGTAATATAAATGTAAGTCTTAAAAGTAAAATTTTAAGGCTTTATTTTTTTGACCTAAAAACTATACTAAAA
>CALXJX010000007.1 GCA_944388735.1 uncultured Clostridia bacterium | reverse complement strand
TTTTACTAAATTGTTAATAAGAGGAAACCTTTGCTATTACTACATTTTATTTTTTCGTCATAAGAGAACAAAATTGTAATTACTAAAGCTATTAATGTAATTCCTTTTGTTTCATTTTTTCTTTTAAATTCTTTACCTCTGTTTGTAATTTTTTCATCACTTTTTATCTATTTTGTTTATCTATATAATATAAGTTTTATTTCTTTTTTTCTATAACTTTAGCATTTTATTGTATAAACATTTTTTACATAATGTATCTATAATTAATAAAAAGAATATTAAGTGTTAGGTAGAAAATTAACACTTAATATTCTTTAAAATACTCTCAAAGTATATGTTTTATATCACTGTTTTAATTAATTTAAAAATTCCGCTAAGCTATCTAAAATTTCTGTATTTGTTAAAGCTTCAGTTTCATTACTTGTGAAAATAATTGCCATTTTGTTGTCAGTTTCCACGTAATCATAAGTTTGGTATTTATCCATTTTCTCAAATGGATTATTCTCAATAGCACCTGTCATATAGTCTCTAGCATAATATTGACCTGTTTTACTTAATACATATTGTTTATCAGAATTCATCATTTTTTCTAATAATTCATCATATTTATTTTTTGTATTTTCTTCTTTTAGTTTTATATATCCATATCCGTCAATTTCATACTCGCAATTTGCATTTTCATTAATCATATTTAATATTGACTCTCTTGATTGTTCAGCTACCCAAACTCCATTTTCAGTAGGTCTTTGTTTTAATAATGTTTCAATTTCATTTTCTTCTGGTTTATTGTTTTTTATCATTCCTGCAAGAGTAATATTAAATTGCTCTTCTTGAGATATTTCCTTTACCTCTTGAACTTGAGGTGTAGCACTTGCAACTGCCATTCTTGCTTTTGCTTTTGAGTTACTACTTACTGGAACTGAAATATTTCTCAACATATCTAGTGTAGCCTCGATATATCTACCAGATAAATTATAAGTTTTTACATCATTAGCATTATTAATTCCACTTGAAGGTAATTCTATTAGGGCTGATTTAGCATTTGCTTTTGTAGATTTTAATGTACTTCTCGCCCAATTAATTAAATATCCACTTCCATAACTTCCTATTGCACTTTTATCTGCATTTGGAAATCTTGAACTATAATATGAATTACATATTCCAGAATCTCCAATTAATTGATTTGTCCAACCATGTAAATCTATCAAAATTGTTTGTCCTTCTTTAGACTGATAGTTTATTAAGAAATTCTTCAAAGCTTCTGCTTCGAATGCTTGGAATCCAGCCGTTCCATTATAGTTTCTATCATCTGTATATCTCTTATATGGTACTCCTGTAATCTCCCAACATCTATTCATGTCAATTCCTTTATTTCCAGGTGCTTTACTATATAAAGTTGTTCTTCCAGGTCCGTTATTTGTCCAGCCGTTTCTTCTTCCGTCTGCATTAACTTCTGGGAATATATATATTGTCCATTTATTAGCTAGGCTTTGGTCATTACTACTTACTAATTTATTATAAAAGTCGATTGCAATTAAAGTTAACTCTGTACCGTCATAAGCCCACTTATCTTCAAACCCATGGACTGCGAAAGTTGCAAATAATACATTTGGTCCTTGTCCAAATCTATAACAATATAAGTCACTACCTCTTGAATCTCCTTTGTGTTTTAATCCAGTTTGACCATAGTTTAATGTTTCTGTAACTATATTTACTTTTGGAATAAGTTGTATTTGAATTGCTTCTATAGGTTTTAACCTACCTGTAGTTCCTGCCACTTCTCCGTCATAACACCAGTTCATCCAACCTATATCTTGAACATGTACTCTATACTTAATAGAATATTGACTAGAGTTTACTAATTGTATTTTTATAGCTTCCATAGGTTTTACTTGACCTGTTGTTCCTGCTTGTTGATTATTACCAACCCAATTCATCCAGCCTATATCTTGAACATGTGCTTGATATTGTATTTGTAATCCTTCATAATCACTAACATCAATATATAAAGCTTCTATTGATTTAACTTGTCCAGTTGTTCCTGCTGTCTGTGAATCCTTTACCCAGTTTTGCCAACCTATATCTCTTACATGTGCTTTATATCTAATAGTTGCTGGAAGTTTTTCTATTTTAATTTCAATTGCTTCTATTCTCTTTGACTTTCCAGTTGTTCCTGCTGTTGTTCCGTCAGCAACCCAGTCTTGCCAGCCTATATCTTGAACATGAACTCTGTATTTTACAGTATATTTATTAGAATTTTTTACCTTTATTCTTATTGCCTCTATTTTTTTATTTTTTTCTTTGCTACCCGCTTCTGTTCCATTACTTACCCAGTCCATCCAACCTGCATCTTGAACATGTACTTGATAGTCTAGTAATAAACCGTCAAGATTAACAGTATCAAGTTTTAACGAATATATAGCTTTAGATTGTCCTGTTGTTCCTGCTGTTTCTCCGTTTCCTTTCCATACTTGTTGACCAAGACTTTGTATATATGTACTATATACGACTGTTCCGTCTCTTTTTATTATTTTTATCTGTATTGCTTCTATTGATTTAGATTTTCCTGTAGTACCTGCCATATCGCCATTATTAACCCAATCTTGCCAGCCTATGTCTGCTACGTGAGCCCTATATTGAATAGTATATTCTTTAGAATTTTGTAATTGGATTTCTATTGCTTCTATTGGTGTACCTTTACCAACTTGACCTGCTATATTTCCTTGATTAACCCAATTTTGCCAACCTATATCTCTGCTATGTACTCTATATGTTATTTTGGCACTACCTGATAGATTTGTTAAATTTATTTTTATTCCTTCAATTGCCTTTGCTTTTCCTGTTGTTCCTGCTTGTTCACCATTTTTGTGTACAAAATCCTTTTCCCAACCTTGCCCTTCAATATATGCACTATATGAAACTTGTGGTGTTGCATCTTCTGCTTTTACTATTGGAATCATTAAGCTCATAATTAGTAATATGGTTATGCTTATACTAAAAATTTTTTTACTTTGCATATCTTCCCCCTCTTTCTTTAATTTTTTATACATATATTAGATACAAATATATATATCATTTTGTTGCACCTTTACACAAATATATTGTTTATTTTTTTAAAAAAGTTACACTTGTGCCATCGGGGACGTGTTTTTTTGGCACAAACCTCAATAATGAATTACTATTAAAACATAATTTAAAGTTGATTGTTGATTATTAAAAATATAATGAATATAATTTGTGCCAAAAAAACACGTCCCCGATGGCACAATTATTTATATTTTAAAAAACCTAAAATTGGAAAATGAAATATTACAAGTTCTTTTATTTCTTTTTTTAATAAATTTTTTCCGGCTAAAAATTTAAAATATTTAAATATATGAAAATTTATATATTTAGATTTTTTTAAATTTTCATAATATTTTATTAATTCTTCTATGTATTTTTTATTTTTCTCTGATGTAGAATATTGTTTTTCCATGATAGCACCATATAAATATGCTATATCAATTACCTTTTTATTTCTATATTTCAAATATGCTTTATAATCTGTACCATTTTCTTCTTTCCATTTTGAAAGATTTTGAGATAAGCTTCTGCCCCCAAACACGTTAGAATTATGTAATCTGTAACCAAATAAAGGCTCTTCAATATATGTCATTCCTTTTAATTCATTTGAAATAAAGCTAGCAAGCCAGTCGTGTGCAATAACCTGATCGGTAAACGGTAACATTTTATCTCGAACTTTTTTTGTTATCATTTGTGAACAACCTATTCCAATACATCTTGAAAGAGCTATTTTGCTTTTTCCATTTATTAGTGGTACATTTTTATATTTAAAATAATTGCTCTTAATTATTTCTCCCTTTTCATTTATATGATGACAGTTACAATATACCAAATCTACATCATTTTCTTTCATTTTTTTCAATGTTTTTTCAACTTTTTCTGGATACCATATATCGTCATGGTCTGAAAACATTAAATATTTTGCCTGAGACTTTTTTAATAAAAATTCAAAATTTCTATTGTATCCTAAGTTCTTTTCTTGAATGTACAATGTTATTCTTTCATCTTGTTCCTGATATTCTTTCAAAATTTTTGGAACTTGCTCATTTGGAGAATTATCATCACTAATAATTAAATGTATATTTTTATAGGTCTGATTTAAAATACTGTCTATTTGTTCTTTTAAATATTCAATTTTAGTATTATACGTAGCTAATAATACATCTATAGTTTCATCATCTATTTTTTTCATATTTGTCAATTCCTCTTTCTTAGTTGTATAGGAAAATCAACTTTCATTTTTGCAATGCAATTTTGCACATCTGGACGTCGAAATCTTCGATTTCGTTAGCGTCCGATTTTCTTACTTAAATTGGTTATCTACTTCTTTTAATATAACATCATGTGCACTTCCTTCAGAAATACTAACATCTGAAACTAATGTTAATCTAGCTTTTTCATGAAACTCTGGTATTGTTATACTTCCACAGTTACACATTGTTGATTTTATCTTAGCACAAGTAATTGCTAAATTATCTTTTAATCTACCTGCATAAGGAATATATGAGTCAACACCTTCTTCAAAAGAAAGTTTTTTGTCTCCCCCCATATCATATCTTTGCCAATTTCTAGCACGGTTTGAACCTTCTCCCCAGTACTCTTTAACATATCCATTTCCCTTTTTCAACAATCTTGTTGGGCTTTCGTCAAATCTTGCAAAATATCTTCCCATCATAACAAAATCTGCACCTAAAGCTAATGCTATTGTAATATGATGATCGTGTACAATTCCTCCGTCAGAGCAAACTGGAATATATACTCCTGTTTCTTCGAAATATTCATCTCTTGCAGCAACTACATCAATTAATGCTGATGCTTGTCCTCTACCGATTCCTTTTGTCTCACGTGTTATACAAATTGAACCTCCTCCAACACCAACTTTTATAAAGTCTGCACCTGCTTCAGCTAGATATCTAAATCCTTCTTTATCAACAACATTTCCAGCTCCTATTTTTACACTATCTCCATATCTTGCTCTAACAAAATCTATTGTATTTTTTTGCCATACAGAATAACCGTCAGAAGAATCCATACAAATTAAGTCAACACCTGCTTCAACTAATGCTGGAATTCTTTCTTCATAATCTCTAGTATTGATTCCTGCTCCTACTATATATCTCTTATTTTCATCTAATAATGAGTTTGGATTATTTTTTCTTTCTTCATAATCTTTTCTAAATACTAAATATTTTAAATTTCCTTCTTCGTTCAAAATTGGTAAACACGCAATTTTATTTTCCCATATTATATCATTAGCTTCTGATAAAGATATTCCCTCGTTTGCCCATACTGCTTTTTCTTTTGATGTCATAAAATTGTCTATTGGTGCATCCATATCATCTCTTGATATACGATAATCTTTATCTGTTACTAATCCTAAGAATTTGCCATTTGCTGTTCCGTCTTCTGTTATCATAACGGTTGAATGACCTGTTTCTTTTACTAATTCAATCACCTCTTTCAAAGGTGTTCCTGATTTAACATTTGAATCACTTGTAATGAAACCTGCCTTATGTTTCTTTACATGTCTAACCATTTTTGCTTGTGACTCTATACTTTGTGAACCATAAATAAATGCAACTCCACCTTCTCTTGCAAGTGCAATTCCCATTTCTTCACCTGAAACTGATTGCATGATAGCAGATACCATTGGTATATTTGCATAATATTTTGCTTCTTCTCCTTTTTTGTATTTTACAAGTGGTGTTCTTAAAGATACTTGATTTGGTATACATCTTTCATCTGTTAAATTTGGTAATAATAAGAATTCATTGAATGTTCTTGAAATATCATCTAAAATTTTTGCCATTTTTATTCCTCCTACTTGTGCCATTGGGGACGTGTTTATTTGACACAAATTCTAATTATTATAATTATAAACACATTCCAAAGCAATATATTTTATTTTTTAATCATATCTTATTGGTAAATTTTCAGAGTTCAAAGGAGCTATAACTTTTTTTAAATTATATTAATCTTTCTGTTTCCTTTGCAATCATCAATTCTTCATTTGTTGGTATAACATATATTTTTATTTTTGATGTAGGTTTAGAAATTAACTTTTCTTCTCCCCTTATATTATTTGCCTCTTCATCTATTTCAACACCCATAAATTTTAACTGCTCACAAATTCCTTTTCTAATATTAATTTGATTTTCTCCTACTCCTCCTGTAAAAACAATACTATCAATACCATTCATAGCAACCGCATATTTAGCAATAAAGCTTGCTACTGAATATTTAAAATTCTCCATGGCAATTTGTGCTTTTTCATCTCCGTCATTTGCAGCTTGTTCTATAACTCGAAAATCTGGTGCCAAACCTGAAATTCCAGCCACTCCAGATTTTTTATTTAAAATATCTTCCATTTCTTGGGCAGATAACTTTTCTTTTTTCATTATATATAATAAAACTGAAGGGTCTAAATCTCCACTCCTTGTTACCATTGGTATTCCTCCAAGAGGCGTTAAGCCCATACTTGTATCAACCGATTTACCTCCTTCGATAGCACAAATACTTGACCCTTGTCCCAAATGGCATGTTACTATCTTCATATCTTCTATTGGTTTATTTTCAATTTCTGCTAATCTATGTGAAACATACAGATGAGATGTACCATGTGCTCCATATTTTCTTATTTTGTATTTTTTATAATAGTTATATGGTATTGGATAAATATATCTTTGTTTTGAAATTGTTTGATGAAATGCTGTATCAAATACTACTACCATTGGTTTTCCTGGCATTACTTTTTGGCATGCTCTAATACCTGAAACAGCAGCCGGATTATGTAATGGAGCCAATTCACCACATTCTTCTATTTCTTCTATTACCTTTTCTGTAACTACTGCTGAATCTTTAAAAATTTCTCCTCCATGTACAATTCGATGCCCTATAGCATCTATTTCTTCTAAACTATCTATTACTTTATATTCTGTGTCTGTCAATTGTTTTAATGTAAATCCTATTGCTTCAATATGATTATATGCTGGATTATCTATTTTGATTTTTTCTCCTTTAGCTTTATGTGTAATAAAAGCCTCTTTTTCTCCTATTCTCTCATATTTTCCAGAAGCTAGTACTTCTTCGTTTTCCATATTTATTAATTGGTATTTCAATGATGAACTACCACAATTTAAAACTAATATTTTCACTTTTTATTCATTCCTTTCATCATTTTTATAATTCTAATTAAAATCCTTCTAGTTTGCCATTAATCCCTTTTGTTAAACCCCTTTTTATAATTATTTATGAAGCAACTATTCTACCAACTTCAAAGTTTCTCTAGCTATCATTAGTTCTTCATTTGTTGGAACTATATATATTTTTACTCTTGAATCTGGAGCAGATATCTCTCTTTCTTCACCTTTAACTTCATTTCTTTCCTCGTCAATTTTAACACCCAAAAATTCTAGTTGTTCGCAAATTGCTTTTCTTGATATAGGACCTTTTTCTCCAACTCCTGCTGTAAAAGTTAACACATCTATTCCACCCATTGCTACAGCACATCTAGCAATATAGCAAGCTGTCAAATAATGAAATACATCTAAAGCTAATTGAGCATGATATCCACCAGCTGCTGCTTCTACTTCAATATCTCTCATATCTACTGAAACTCCAGATATTCCATATATACCTGATTCTTTATTCAATATATAATTCATATCGTCAACAGATAAATTTTCCTTTTCCATTAAATATGTAATAATAGATGGGTCTAAGTCTCCACTTCTGCTTCCCATTGGTATTCCACCTAGAGGTGTTAGCCCCATACTTGTCTCTACAGATTCTCCGTTTTTTATCGCACATACACTACATCCTTGACCTAAGTGACAATTTACAATCTTTAATTCTTTTATATCTTTACCTATCAGCTCTGCCACTCTATTTGCAACATATTGATGAGAAGTACCATGTGCTCCATATTTTCTTACTCCATATTTTTTATAATAATTATATGGAATTGGATATATGTATTTTTCTTTTGAAATAGTTTGATGAAATGCTGTATCAAATACTGCAACCATTTTCATATCTGGAACTATCTTTTTGCATGCTTCTATTCCTAATACAGCCGCAGGGTTATGTAAAGGTGCTAAGTCTGCACATCTCTTTATTTCTTCTATAACTTCATCTGTAATTATAACTGCATCTTTAAATTTTTCACCACCATGAACTACACGGTGTCCTATTCCTCCTAGCTCTTCTAAACTTTTTATAACACCATAATGTGGATTTGTTATTCTGTTTAGAACAAATTCTATTGCTTGTTCATGATTTTTTGCATTATGTTCAAATTTGTGTTTTTGCCCATGTACCTTATGTGTCAAAAAAGAATTTGGTTGTCCTATTCTTTCAAAATATCCTTTTGCTAACATTTCTTCTGTTTCCATATCAATTACTTGATATTTTAATGATGAACTTCCTGAATTTAAAACTAAAATTTTCATAAAATCCTCCATTCGAGCAATTATATGCTCCAATTTTTTGTAAAAGTATCATTCAAATTGCAAACATAAAAATATATTAAAATATAAATAACAAAAACAATATTATCCTTGTGCTTGAACCGCAGTAATTGCAATAACACCTGCTACATCTTTACTACTACAACCTCTTGATAAATCATTTACAGGTCTTGCTATTCCTTGGCAAAGTGGTCCATAAGCTTCTGCTTTAGCAAGTCGTTGGACTAGTTTGTACCCTATATTTCCGGCATTTAAATCTGGGAATATAAGCACATTTGCTTTGCCTTTCAAAGGACTTTCAGGTGCCTTTGAAGCTGCTATTTCTGGAATAATTGCAGCATCTAGTTGAAGCTCTCCATCCACTAGTAAATTTTTATCTTTTTCTCTAGTCAAATTAGTAGCATCTATCATTTTTTGTGTTAATTCAGATTTTGCACTTCCATAAGTAGAATATGAAAGCATTGCTATTTTTGGCTCTTTTTGCACTAATTGTCTAAAACTCTTACTAGATGAAATTGCTATTTCTGATAAACTTTCTGCATCCGGATTTTCGTTTAGACCACTATCTGCAAATATAAATGTTCCATTAGAACCATATTCGCAATCTGGTACTACCATAACAAAAAAAGCAGAAACTAATTTTGTACCAGGTGCTGTTTTTAAAATTTGTAAAGCCGGTCTTAATGTATCTGATGTAGAATGGATTGCTCCTGAGACTAAACCGTCAGCTCCACTTTTCTCATCTTTTAACATTAACATTCCATAATATACTGGGTTTTTTACAAGTTCTTTTGCATTTTCTATTGTCATTCCCTTATTTTTTCTTAATTCATATAATAAATTGACATATTCATCATATTTTTCGGAATTACATGGATCTATAATTTTCGCACCAGAAATATCTAATTTGTTTTTTTCTGCTTTTTCTTGTATTTTTTCTTTATTTCCTATTAACACTATATTAGCATATTGTTCTTTTAGAGCCATTCCGCGCAGCTTCTAATATTCTTATATCTTCTGCTTCTGGAAGTACTATTGTTTTGATATCTTTTTTTGCTCTTTGTTTTATTTGTTCAATAAATGACATTTATAAATCCTCCTATCTTGTTTTCACATTTCTATTATATCTATTATTTTCAAAAAGTACAAGCATTTTTTGAATTTACTTTAACTAATTAGTAACAGTTCAAAGGTCAATGGCAAAGAATATGATTTCCTTCATCGTCTTCTCGGCTTGCTCAGTTATAGAAAATAAAAATTTTCTATAACTAAGCATTACTGCACATTCGAATCCGATTCAAGAAATCATATTCTTTGCCATTGACTTTTGAACTGTTACACTAATCATAATTTTTTTTCAAGCTCCTTAGAAATACTTTTTGTTCATTCGTAATCCTATAAGATTCAATTGCTTTTTGAATTGATTTATTATATGTAAATTTATCTAAAAAACAATTTTCATCTTGTAAATAACTTACAGTTTTATCATAAAATTTAATTAAGCATATTGATATTGCCCACGCAATTGCCATTTGCACATAATATTTATCGCTATGAATAGAGTTCAATACTTTTAAATCCTTATCTATATATTCTTCATTTATGTAATAATCCAATATTATAACAATTGCGAATCGCAATTCAAATTCTTTTTCCGATTCTAAATATTTAGAAATAAAGCTCCATATTTCTTTTGGATATTTATTTACAATTTTTAATCCTGCACAAAACACATCGCATATTGCCCAATTATATATTTTAGGAATAAACTCTTCAATATACTCTAATATCGTTTTGATATTTGCTTTTTTATCTAACCCTATAATCATTCCTTGTAACATTATTTCTTCATAATATTCATTATCTATGTTTTTTAGCAATTTTTCTACTGGATATTTTTTTGCTAATTCTTTTGCATATTTTCTTAATACTGGCACTCTTACTCCTAGTATATTGTCTGTTCCTGGACATAAATTACTATGGAATTCTTTATATTTTGAATCTGATAGTTGTTTTAATTGTTTTTTTATTTCTTCTTTCATTTTCTCGCCTCTTTGTTATTTCAATTTTGTCTTTATCTTCCCTGGTGCATTTGGAGCTAACTAAAAAATTGTCTCGCATAGAAATATGGGAAATATTCCGCGACGCATTCGAATCTTTTCAAAAAAGCACTTTTGCCTCATTGACCCCCTAAATTGTTAGTCTTTTATAAATAAAATAATATAAAGTATTGAAAAATATGTCAATAAACTATATAATTAAGTTAAATATATTTTTTGAAAGGAGTATTTTATGGAACAAGAGATTACCTCTCAAAATAAACTTTTTGGAAAAACGTTTTTTTGGATGTTTTTAGGTCTTCTTGGTAGTGCCATAGTAGCATGGTATACATATTCATCTGGCCTTTTCCTTGATATTATATTAGGAGATTATTTTAGCATTTTACTAATTGTAGAATTAGTTGCTGTTTTATTATTTAGCTTATTATTTAGAAAACTACCTCCTGTAGTTGTTGGAATTTTATATTTTGTATATTCTATGTTAAATGGTGTAACTCTTTCTACTGTTTTTGTAGTATTTGAGTTAAATTCTATTGTCTATTTATTTGTTATTTCTGCATTAATTTTTGCTGTATTAGGTTTTATAGGATATAAAACAAATAAAGATTTAAGTAGATGGAGTACATATATTTCTGTATTTTTGATAGCAGGAATTCTTTTAAGTGTCATAAATTTAGTTATTTTTAAAAATTCAACTTTTGATTTAATTATTGATTGGCTTGTTTTAATATTATTTTTTGGAATAACAATTTATGACATAAATAAAATAAAACTATTACAAGAAGATGAAACAATTTCTCAAGAAAAAATTCATATATATTGTGCAATGCAACTATATTTAGATTTTATTAATATATTCTTAAGAATTTTATCTATATTTGGTAAAAGGAGAAATTAATATATTATAATAAAATTTCACCTCTAAAGTTTTTATATGTTATATAAAGGAACGTCATCCTTTCCTATTGTAGAAAAGTCGCTACGTTCCAACGAATGCACACAATTTTACTTGCATAAAATTGGCACAGAACAAATTTACGGAAAGCCAACGATAAAAGATTAAATTAGTACAATCTTAAGGCTTTCCGATTTATTCTTTAGAGGTGTATTTATTATATATTTATTTAGAAATTTTACATTGTTGCCTTTTTTAATTGTAATATATCAAACTTTATCCCTTTTTGTTCTTCTTCTATAATATCTATTCTTTTATTTACTTCTCTATACTTTATATCTGTTCTTTTTCCTATAACTTTCATTATATTAATTAATTCTTGTGAAATTTCTTCGCTGTATTTCTCAAATTTTTCATCAATTAATACATTTTGTTCTGCAAATCTTTCTTCTATTAATTCTTTCTGTTTTTCAAATTTTTCATTAATCGTTTTGTTCATTTTTTCGTCTTGTTCTATAAATTTTTGCTCTATTTTTTTGTCTTGCTCTGCAAATTTCTGCTCTATTTTTTTGTCTTGTTCTGCAAATTTCTGATCTATTTTCTTGTCTTGTTCTGCAAATTTCTGATCTATTTTCTTGTCTTGCTCTAAAAATTTTTGGTCTATTTTTTCAGAAATATTTGCAATTTGAATTAAAATTTCTTGAGTTTCTACACTCATAATTCCTCCTCCTTTCTTTACTAATTTGTAAACTTTATTCAACTGATTGCATTATATATAAAATGAAATTAAATGTCAATAGTTTTTTATAATTTTATTATAAATATTTATCTATTAGGTAACAATTCGGAGGTCAATGGAAGGAGAATGATTTCTGAACTGTTATAACTTTTATCTATTAGAAAAATAAAATACTTGTTCTAAAAATCTAGTTATGATATAATACAAAAAATAAACTTATACTAAACTGAAAGGATAAAAAATGAAAAACTTTTTAATTATATTAATAATAAAAATATTATATGTAGTTCTAAAACTCTTAGGAAAAAACGGAGGGAATTTTTTAGGAAAACTTGCTTATGACTGGAATCCGGATATTTTCAAATATTTCAAAATCAATGCACCAATTATTGCAGTAACTGCCACAAATGGAAAAACAATGACTAACAATGCTATTGGTTACGTATTACAAGAAGCGGGAAAAAAAGTAATTAGTAATGTAGAAGGAAATAATATGGAAACTGGAATACTATCAACATTATTAAAACATTGCTCTTTAACAGGAAAAATCAAAGCGGATTATCTTGTATTTGAGGTCGATGAAGGATATGTTCCTGTAATTTTTAAGGATTTAAAACTAGATACATTAGTAATTCTAAATTTCTTTAGAGACCAATTAGATAGAAATGGAGAAGTGGAATCTTTAATTTTGAGAATTAATGAATTTTTAAAAACTTACGCAGGTAATTTAGTATTAAACAATGATGACCCAAATGTTGCAAGACTTGGACAAGCCAATTCACAAAATCATAATGTTTATTATTTCAGTGTAGGAAAATATCCATTTGCAACAGAAAACATTAAAGAAGCTGGTGAAGGAAAGTTTTGTCCATTTTGTAATACACGATTAGAATACGAATATTATCAATACTCACATATAGGTAAATTCAAATGTCCAAATTGTAACTATGGTGATAATGAAATTTATAAATTGGGAACATCTGTTAATTTAAAAAATAAAACTTTTGAAGTAGATGGAATCGAATATAAAACTAAATTTAATAGCATATATAATATTTATAATTTCGTAGCAGTTATATCATGCCTTAGCTTATATCATATTGACACAGAAACAATAAAGAAAGCATTATCAAAATTCGTATTAAATAACGGCAGATTAGAAGAGCTAGAAATCAAAGGTTCTAAGACTATAATAAACTTAGCTAAAAATCCTACTGGTTCTAATGTAAGCCTAAGAATTTTAAATGAAGATGATGAAGAAAAAGAATTGTTATTTGTTCTAAATGATAATCTTGCAGACGGAAGAGATGTTTCTTGGATATGGGATATTAATTTTAATAATTTAAACAACGTTACCAGAATTATAACCTCTGGAACAAGAGCTTATGATATGGCAATTAGAATAAAAACAGCCGGATATGACATAGCTAAAATTGAGTCTTATTTAGATTTGCACGAAGCGGTCCATTCTCTATATAAAACTAATATAAAAAAGTATGTAATCGCAAATTATACTTCATTACAGCCTACAAGAAACGAAATCTTGAAATTAAAATAGCATAAATGTCTTTATATAAATATCAATATCGTCACAATAAAATACAAAGAAAGGGTTGACAAATTATCTATGGAAGAAAAAGAATTAAAAATTTTATATTTATATCCAGATATTCTGGAATTATATGGTGATTTTGGAAATATTCAAGTATTAAAATACAGACTTGAACAAAGAGGATTTAAAGCAGATGTAATATCCTATTCCATTCGGCGATACTCCTCCTAATTTTAAAGAATATGACTTAATATTTGCTGGTGGCGGTGCAGACCAAGAACAAGGAATTTTATCAAAAGACTTAATACAATATAAAGATAATATAAAAGAAGCAATAGATGATGGAGTATTTTTACTTCTTATTTGTGGAGCTTATCAACTGTTTGGCAAATATTACAAAGATGTTGAAGGAAACATTGTACCTGGATTAGAACTTTTTCCATATTATACAGAAGCAATTGGCGATAGAAAAAAAAGATGTATTGGAAATATTATACTTAATGTTAATCTAAACGGAAAAGAAACACAAGTTATAGGATTTGAAAATCATGGAGGTCAAACTTACGATATATCTACTCCATTTGGTAAAGTATTGTTTGGAAATGGAAATAAATTTGGCGATACAGAAGAAGGGTTTTTCAAAGAAAATATAATTGCTACATATTTACATGGTCCTCTTCTTTCTAAAAATCCAGAACTAACTGATTATATTATAAAATATTGTTTAGATAGAAAATATAATGATAATATAGTATTAGAACCTTTAGATGATAATTTTGAAAACTTATGTAGAAAACAGTTATTAGAAAGATTTTTGAAAAATAGCTAGATTTTTATAACATGTAATTTATTATGCTATAAAAACATTATAAATAACTACAACATATAAAAATACTGCTGTAATAACAGTTAGTATAAAACTACTATTTTCTCTACTTTTCTTATACTCAATACTTCTCAATACTAATAAAGTAGCTAATGCTAAAAACATTATTGGATTTGCAATATCAAAAGATATAACTTTTAATAATCCTAGTAATGCAAATAGCATTGTAACAATTGATAATATAATCTTTGCAATTTTCACCTTTACTTCCTCCATAAATTTACTATTTATAAACAAAAATCAACTGTTTTATGTTCCTTTAGACTTTCTTGAACATCTATAATTCTTTGATTTGAAGAACCTCTAAATCTAAGACTTAGATCTTTTTTATCTTCTTCAAATTTGCCGTCTACCATAACATCTATGTACTTTAGAAGTTCTTTAGTTGTATTATTTTCTTTTGCCATTTCTCCTACTACCTCTTTTTCAAAATCAAATCCTGTATAGCACCAAATATTTTTATCCGGAAATTTTTCTTTTACCTTTTTTACTAAAGGTAATAATCCCTCTTGATTTTGTTTTTCTAAAGGTTCTCCACCTAAAAGAGATAAGCCAGAAATATAATCATGGTCTAAATAATTTATAACTTGGTCTATTTGTTTATCTGTAAATTTATCTCCATATTCGAAATCCCATGCACATCTATTAAAACAACCTTTACAGTGATGATTACATCCACTTACAAATACAGAAACTCTTACTCCTTCACCATTTGCGACATCAACTCTTTTTATATCTGCATAGTTCATATTTTTCCCCTCTTTTAAAAATTTGTGCCATTGGGGACGTGTTTTTTTGGCACAAACTAATTATAAATTACACTTATATATAATTTTTAATAATTATAATTGTATAAGTATTTCACTAATATTTGTGCCAAAAAAACACGTCCCCAATGGCACAAATCTTAATTACAAATGCATTACTCTTTGTTTAATTTCTTTTGTCTTTCCAGCATTCCAGAAATTTTCTCCTAAATATCCACATGTTCTTCTTACAACTGTCATTTTAGAATGATCTTTATTTCCACAATTTGGGCATTCCCACTCATTATCTTTATTCAATATTATCTCTCCATCAAATCCACAAGCATGACAATAATCAGATTTTGTATTAAATTCAGCATATTGAATATTATCATAAATAAATTTAACAGCAGTTTCTAACGCATCTATATTTTTTTGCATATTTGGTATTTCTATATATGATATTGCTCCACCTGAAGATATTTTTTGGAATTCACTTTCAAATCCTAGTTTTTCAAATGCATCTATTTTTTCTCTTACATCTACATGATATGAATTTGTATAATATCCTTTATCTGTTACATCTTTGATTGTTCCGAATCTTTCTTTATCAATTCTAGCAAACTTATAGCATAAGCTCTCTGCTGGTGTACCATATAATGCAAATCCAATATTTGTTTCTTCTTTCCACTTGTTTACAGTCTCTCTTAAATGTTTCATAACTCTTATTGCAAAATCATGTCCTTCTGGTGTTGTATGTGATACTCCTTTCATTACTTTAGTCATTTCATAAACACCTATATATCCTAATGAAATCGTAGAATATCCGCCATATAATAGTTTATCTATTTTTTCGCCTTTTGCTAATCTTGCAACAGCTCCATATTGCCAGTGTATTGGACTTATATCTGAATGTGTTCCCAATAAAGCATAATGTCTACACATTAAAGCTTCTTTACATAGTTCTAGTCTTTCATCTAATAACTTCCAAAACTTATCTTCGTCACCTTCTGCTACAATTGCTACTTGTGGTAAATTTATACTAACTACACCTTGATTAAATCTTCCTTCAAATTTATAATTTCCATTTTCATCTTTCCAAGGTGATAAGAAACTTCTACATCCCATTGGGCTAAATACATTGCCTTCATAGTTTTCTCTCATCTTTTTTGCTGAAATATAATCTGGATACATTCTCTTTGCAGAACATTTAACAGCTAATTTTGTTAAGTAATCGTATTTTCCACCCTTTAAGCAATTGCACTCATCTAGTACATATACTAATTTTGGAAATGCTGGTGTTACATATACACCTGCTTCATTTTTTATACCTTCATATCTTTGTCTTAAAACTTCTTCTATGATCATTGCATTTTCTTCTATGTATGGATCATCTTCTTCTAAGTGCAAAAATAAAGTTACAAATGGAGACTGTCCATTAGTTGTCATTAATGTATTTATTTGATATTGAATTGTTTGAACTCCTGCTTTTAACTCTGCTTTTAATCTATCTTGTACTAAATCCTCTATAATATCGTCAGATAATTTTCCTTTATATTTTTTCTCTATTTCTGCTTTAAATTTATTATAACTCTTTTTTAAATATTTACCTAGATGTTTCAAATCTACTGATTGTCCACCATATTGGTTACTTGCAACTGCCGCAATAATTTGTGTTGTAACAGTACATGCTACTTGAAAGCTCTTTGGACTTTCAATCATTTTTCCATTCATTACAGTTCCATTGTCTAACATGTCTGATATATTAATTAAACAACAATTAAATATTGGTTGAACAAAATAATCTGCATCATGAAAATGTAAAACTCCTTCATTATCAGCTTTAACTATTTTTTCAGGAAGTAATAATCTTTTTGTTAAATCTCTTGAAACTTCTCCTGCAATATAGTCTCTTTGTGTAGAAGCAAGTAATGTATTTTTGTTTGAATTTTCTTCTGCTAATTCTTTATTTTCATTTCTTATTAATCCTAAAATAGATTCATCTGTTGTATTTTGCTTTCTAACTAATGCTCTTGTATATCTATATACAATATATTTTTTTGCTAATTCATATTTTTGAATTTCCATTAATTTTTCTTCGATGATATCTTGAATATCTTCTACTAAAATTCTTTTTTTACCTAAGTCTTCGACATATTTAATAATATCTTTAATTTCTTGCTTTGTTGCTCTTTCTCTAGGTTTAACCTCTTGATTTGCTTTTTCAATTGCTACTGCGATTTTTTCTCTATCATAATCTACAGCTCTGCCATCCCTTTTAATAACTTTCATTTTACATTTCCTCCTTCAATTTGTCTGCAATAATTATATATTAAGTTTTATGTTTTTCTGTTGCAAAAGCAACAGATTATTTTATTTTTAAATTAAATTTTTTGAATATCGCTACTGCTCTGTTTTTGCAGTTATATTACAAATATGTTACAAAATTATTACAATGTAAATCTACTAATTTATACAAAATTTTTAAGATAATCTAGGAAATTTAAAACATGTTATGTTTACGTTAGTGTTGCTTTTGCAACATTTTTGTCGTATAATAATTTCGTAATTAAACTGTACGGAGGTTATATAAATGATTACAAACTTCAATATTGATAGCTTTGTACATGATTTTGAACATTCTTGTCAAAAAGTACAAAAAAAGATATTTGGAAAAGGTGAAACAATAACAAGTTATATAGAAAAGCGAAATCAATTTTGCATTCTTTTATCTGGAAATGCAGATTTAGTTAGATATGACCTAAACGGAAACAAAACAATAGTAGAACATTTCTCAAGAAATAATATTTTTGGAGAAGTTTTCTATACAGTTACAACTAATAATGAATTATTGGTTGAAGCCAGAGAAACCTGTGAAGTGCTTTTCTTCATTTATGATGATATTTATAAAAAGTGTCGAACAAATTGTAAATTTCATCAGATACTTACAGAGTATTTACCAGAATTAATTTTAAGCAAAGTAACTGATTTAAATATGAGAATAGAACTATTAACTAAACGTTCCATTAGAGATAAATTACTAGGCTATTTTTCTATTTTGTCTACCAGAAAGCTAAGCACTAGCTTTGAATTGCCTTTTTCATTAACTGATTTGGCTGATTACTTAAGTGTTGATAGAAGCGCTATGATGAGAGAATTAAAATTGTTGAAAGATGATGGTTTTATTTTAAAAACCGGAAATAAAATCAAACTTATATATAAATAATTTTGCCATTAGGGACGGGTTAATTTGGCAATTTTCTGCCAGAAGGGACAGGTTCGTTTGTTAATTTTTATTAATAAAAGAGTATAACAATACTAATTTACAAAATGGCGAATGCAATTGAAAAGTTTTATAGAAAATATTAAACTCCAGAGATGAGGTTGCACTAAGTGAAGAGGCTCATCTCTGGAGTTTTAAATTTTCTAAAACTTGTAATGCTGCCGAGACATTTTTTAAATTAGTATTGTTATACTCTTAAAATTATTAATTGAAGTCTGTCCTTTCTGGCAGAAAATTGCCAAATTAACCCGTCCCATTCGCAATCTATTTTTGAATATAATTCCAAGAGTCCATGCACATATCTTCCAATGTTTTAGTTGCTTCCCATCCTAATTCTTCTTTCGCTTTTTTAGGGTCTGCATAACATATTGCTATATCTCCTGCTCTTCTAGGAGCGATTTTATATGGAACTTTCTTTTTAGTAGCTTTTTCAAATGCTTTTACCATGTCTAAAACACTATAACCGGTTCCAGTTCCTAAATTATATATAAATAGACCTGCTCCTTCTTTATCCAGCTTATTCAATGCAAGAACATGGCCTTTTGCTAAATCTACTACATGTATATAATCTCTTACTCCTGTTCCATCAGGCGTTGGATAATCATTACCAAAAACTGATAATTGCTCTAATTGACCATTTGCCACTCTTACTATATATGGCATTAAATTATTTGGTATTCCTTGTGGTTCTTCTCCTATTAATCCACTTTCATGTGCTCCTACTGGATTAAAATATCTTAAAATACATATATCCCAAGTATTATCAGAATTATAGATATCTTTTAAAATTTGTTCTATAAATAATTTTGTTGTTCCATAAGGATTTGTAGTTCCTCCTGTTTTACATTCTTCTGTTAATGGAATTTTCTCTGGTTCGCCATATACTGTAGCAGATGAACTAAATATAAATTTTTTACAATTGTATTTTTTCATTACTTCTAATAGTACTAGTGCTCCAGATATATTGTTTTTATAATATTCTATTGGTTTTTGAACAGATTCACCAACTGCTTTGTATCCCGCAAAATTTAGAACGGCTTCAATTTTGTTTTCCTTAAATACTTCTTCTAGTCTTTCACTATCTAAATAATTTATATTGTAAAATTTGAATTCTTTTCCTGTTATTTTTTTTATTGCTTCTAATACACTTGGCTTACTATTTGCAAAATTATCCAATATAATAATTTCTTTTCCTGCATTTAATAATTCTACAGCCGTATGACTTCCTATATATCCAGCTCCTCCTGGTAATAATATTGCCATATTATCTTCTCCTCCTTTTATTTTATATATTTTCCCAAATCCATATTTTACATTCTTCCTTTCCCTAAAACATAAATTTTAATTAGGAAAGTTCTTTCAAACTTTTTTAACTTCCATTCCATTTTTTGTATCTTTTACTTCATATCCTTTACTTTGAATTAATTCTCTTAATTCATCAGACTTAGCCCAGTCCTTATCCATTCGTGCTTGTTTTCTTTTTTCTACTAAATCCAAAATCTCTTGAGGAAGCTCTTCATTAAAATTTGATGTTGGTTTATTAATTTTTAATCCAAGTACTTCGTCGAATTTTAATAATAATTCTGCTAATTTAGGAGATTTTTTCTCATATCGAACAACTTCCCAAACAGTACTCATAGCTACTGGCATATTTAAATCATCATTAATTGCTTCATGAAATTTTTGTTCAAATGATGATATTAATTTATCCTCTACTTCATCTTGACCATGCAAATGATTTTTATATCCATTTTTTAGTCTTTCTAATGATTTAGATGTAGATTCTATTCCTTCCCATGTAAAGTTTAATTTATTTCTATAATGACATGAATAACTAAATAATTTATAAACTATAGGATCATATCCTTTTTCCATAATATCTTTTAACAAATATACATTTCCTAAACTTTTAGACATTTTCCCACCATTTATTAATAGGTATTCTCCATGTAACCAATATCTTGCTGGTATTTTTCCGCATGCACCTTTACTTTGTGCTATTTCATTTTCATGATGAGTTGGTATTAAATCTATCCCTCCTGTATGTATGTCAAATTGTTCTCCTAAATATTTTTGACCCATAGCACTACATTCTATATGCCAGCCTGGATAACTTGGTCCCCAAGGACTATCCCATTTCATTAAATGATTTTCTGGTGCTTTAATCCATACAGCAAAATCATAAGGATTTCTTTTTTCAGGATCTACATCAACCCTTGCTCCTGCCTTCTGATTTTCTACATCTACATTTGATAATATCGGATATTTATCTAATTTTGATACATCAAAATATATTGCTGTTGAGGTTTCATAAGCATAACCATTTTTAACTAGTTTTTTTACATATTCTAACATTTCGTTTATGTGGTCTGTGGCTTTACATATTATTTCTGGAGTCTCGATATTCAATAGTTTTAAATCTTCAAAAAATAAAGATGTATAGTGTTCTGCAATCTCTAATGGTGTTTTATGTTCTTCTCTTGCTGATTTTAGCATTTTGTCTTCGCCTTCATCTCCGTCAGATACTAAATGTCCAACATCTGTTATGTTCATTACGTGTTTTATTTCATATCCGTTATATATTAAAACTCTTCTTAATACATCTTGAAATATATTTGTCCTTAAATTTCCTATTGTTGCATCTTTATATACTGTTGGACCACAAGAATATATTTTGACTTTTCCTTTTTCAATGGGTTTAAATAGTTCTTTCTTTTTAGTTAAAGTATTATAAAAATATAAATCCAATGTTAATCCTCCCATTCTAATTTAAAATTGGTTTAAAATAATTAACTTTAAAAAACGTCCTAAAAGTTTAAAATTTATATCAAATCATAAACTTTTAGGAACATACTCAAAGTTCAAAAATTTAAAGTTTCTATTAAATAATTGAACTTTTAAGACCGTCCCCAAAGTTCAAACGGTGAACTCTGAAGACTATCCCCTAAGTTCATTCTGCTTTATTTTCTGTCGGTGTCTTGTTTGTAGCTGTGTTTGTTGAATTTGACGTGTTTGTCTTATTTGTACTATTTGTAGTATTTACTTTATTTGTTGTATTTGCTGTATTCGTTTTATTTGTTTCGTTTGTCTTATTGTTTGTATTTGTTGTGTTTTCTTTTGGCTTTTCTGTCTCTTTAGGTTTAGTATGTAATGTACATGTTTCTGTAACTCTTGTGCCTGATGAAGATTTTCCTTTTGTTGGAGTCCAAAGATTTAATTGTTCTTTTGGTACAGTTGCTCCATAAGTATTTATTTTTGTCGCACAATATTGTTCACAATATTGTGTTGCTATCTTGCCAGATTCGGTACATATAGTTTGTGAACCATGTCCCTCGCATTTTTCTGGTAAATTATCTGCTGTAAATATTTCTTTATATGTATTTGTACATCCTGTTGTTGCTAAGCAACCTGTAGTTTTACATACAGTTTGTTCAACTATTCCATTTGGTCTAGTAAAGTTAGCATTTGCTAATCCTTTGTGTATATCTGTCATGATAGCATCCCAAATTAGTCCAGCTGGATTTCCACTATAATAAACTGTCTCACTTTTTCCATTTACTTTTGATTTGTCATATCCAAACCAACATGCAGCTGAATAATATGGTGTATATCCGCAAAGCCATCTATCAACAGTATCATCTGTTGTACCTGTCTTAGCTGTTGTTTCCATTCCTGGAATTTTGCAATATGTTGCTGTTCCATTTGCTCCTGTTACTGGCTCTTCTATAATAGATGTTGTAATATATGCGTTTTGTTCTGATATTGCTCTTGTTTGAGTTTGATTAGGTGTCATTACAACATTTCCATTTGAGTCTTCTATTTTTGAATAAAATGTTGGTGAAATGCAAATTCCTCCATTTGCAATTGTTCCATAAGCCACTGCCATTTCTAATGGACTTACTCCATTTGTCATACCACCAATAGCCAATGATAATACACTATCTTCTTCTTTATTTAAAGATGTTATTCCCATTTTTTCTAAATATTCCAATGATTTTTCTGGAGTTAGTTCCCTCATAATTTTAATTGCTGGTATATTTTGTGATGTTTCGATAAAATCTCTAATATTAACTAATCCCATAAATCTATTATAATTATGCGGTTTATATCCTCCACCAAAATCTGTTTCAGCATCATCATAAACAGTTGCTGCTGTTATCACTTTTTCTTCTAGCCCTGGTGCGATTGATGCTAATGGTTTCATTGAAGAACCTGTTTGTTTTTCCATTTGTGTTGCTCTATTCCAGCCTCCTGCTGTTTTTTCTCCAAATCCTCCTGCTACTCCCACAACATTTCCTGTTTTATAATCTACTATTGCCATACCTGATTGAGACGTTTGGGTTTTGCTTGGACTTGTTATAATATATTTAGATTTTGCATATTCTTCTTCCATTCTTGCTTGTATTGTAGGTTCTACTGTCGAATAAATTGTAAGTCCACTACTATATACATAATTTTCTGCTAGTTGTCTTGATATATCTTTTTCTTCCATTACCTGTGTAATTACTTGGTCTAACAACGCATCAGTATGATATGAATAATTTGTTCCTGTTGATGAAATTCCTTTTGTAAATGTTAATCCTGCTTCTGCTCTTGCAACAGCTGCATCATAGTCTTCTTGCTTTTCTATATATCCTAATTCCTTCATTTTTGCTAATACTGTTAGTATTCTAGATTTTATTCTTTCATTTCTCTTTTCTTCTGTATCTGTATCAGAAGCTAATTTATATGGATTGTAGTAATTCGGTGAACTATTTATACCTGCTAAAAATGCACATTCAGCTAAGTCCAAATCTTTTGCACTTTTATTAAAGTAATATTCTGCTCCTAGCTCAACTCCATGTAGATTTCCTTCTCCTCCGACAAATAATATGTTTAAATATAACTCTAAAATTTGGTTTTTTGATATCATTCTTTCAACTTGAAAAGCTTTTGCCCATTCTTTTACTTTTCTCATGATACCTGCCATTCCTTCTGTTTCATCCTCTTTAGTTATATTTTTTACTAATTGCTGTGTAATTGTACTTCCACCGTAAGAGCTATTTCCTTTGAATACTGTATTAAATATCGCTCCTGCGGTTCTTTTAAAGTCAACACCACTGTGCTCATAAAATCTTTCATCTTCAATGGCAACATAAGCTTTTGGCAAGTAATCTGCCATATCATCTAAAGAAATTACTTTTCTTTTTTCGTCTCCACTTAAATTTGCTATTACTGCTCCGTTTTTGTCTACAATTACAGAGTTCGATGCTCCAACTTGTAAGTCTTTTTTTGTAATTTCAAATTCATCACCAAATAGTCCAAAAAACATTCCTGCAATTATTCCTGCTCCTATTACACATAGTAATAAAAATATTATAATAAAAATTTTTATCGCCATAACTAATTTAGGATGTTTGCTTGAAAATTTCCCCTTTTTCTTTTCTTTTGATTTGTCTGATTTTTTTACTTGTGGTTTTTTGTTTGATGTTGCTGTATTTTTTCTTGTTTTTGTTGGTTGTGGCTTATATTTTCTTGTTTTATCACTATCATTATTTTTTCTACTATCACTTGGCATTTTTATGTACCTCCTTGCCAATATTCTAAAATTTGACAAATCAATTATATTACATTTTTTTAAAAAAATAAAGCTTTTATCAAAAATATTATTTAAATCTCGTAACAGTTCAGAGTTCAACGGAGGAAGAATGATTTTTTTCAAAATCTTCTCGGCTTGCTCCATAGATTATAAATTCTAAGCTTAAAATAACCGAGCCTCTCGTTAATCACGCTTCCTCAGTTATTTTAAGCTAAGAATTTATACATCTATTCCACGGCACATTCGGAGCTTTTTCAAGAAATCATTCTTCCTCCTTTTACCTCTAAATTGTTATTAAATCTCATTACCTCTATTAGTATAAAGTTTCTCTATTCTTACTCCGTCAGAATTAATCTTTTTATTAATTTCTTCTATCGGCTGTTTTTTATATAGATTACATTCGTAGAGATCCTTACAATAAAATTTTTCAACCTTAGTATAATCAAAATCTTGCCCATTTAATACTACTATTTCATAGTCATTTATGCAAATACCATTAAATCTCTTACTTTTTATTTTTACATCATCTTGTAAATTTAAAATAATTGAATCTTCATAAACATTATACTTATTTATGAGTTCAGTTGGGAAATCAAAATTAACTATCAATTGTGATTTTGAAAGGCTTTTTCTTTTATTATTTGTAACAACTATCATAACACCATATTGTTCCATTATTTGTGTTTCTAAATTCTTGAATAAATTAATATTGTTTGTCACAATATTAATTCTCTTATATTCCTTTACAATTTTTTTCAGAAAGTAAATTACATTTTCAGTAACTTGATTAGCTAATATTGATATAGATATTTCTGATTTTAATAAATTATTTTTTTTACATATATATTCTAATGACATATTCGAAAGTATTTGAAATAGCCACTTACCATCTACTATATCTAAGCCCTGAGAATATAAATAATTTAAATATTGATCTTGCTTTTTTATTTCTTTACTGACAACTATTTTTTTACAATTTGATGTTTTTATAATTTTATAAGTTTTGGTAGCTAATTTCTCTGCTTGTTTGTCTGTTAATTCCTCTTTTTGTATTGGTAATATAATTTCATTATCTTTCAGTCTTATAGAATTGAAAAATTTTAATATTTTACAAGGCTTGTCAGATTCTTGAATATAATACATAAAATCACCCTCATTTCTTTTTACATTATATGAGAGTGATTTTATTTATATTACAATATCCCTTTTCAATAGATTGTTTTTTATAATTCCTATGCCAATAAAGTTTTTATTAACATCATAAATCTTATAAATGCCCTCTTTTAATTTAAATCTCAATTGAACACCATTTAAAAATAAAGTTAACTTTTTATCATTTAAACAAATACTTTCTTCTTTATCAAAAATTTCCTCTATTGTAAGAATGTGCGACTTCAAAAATTCTATATTTTCTTTGTTTTTCTCTAATTCATCTAAAGTTATCGCGTTTTTTATAGAAAACTCTCCAACTCTAGTTCTCCTTAATGCAGACATATATCCAACTGTACCTAATTTTTCAGCAATATCTTCACACAAGCTCCTAATATATGTTCCTTTTGAGCAACTAACCTCAAAATCTACAGTATTTTTAGATTTGTCAATATGTAATAGTTTTATATCATATATCTTTATTTTTCTAGGTTGTATTTCTATTTTTTCTCCCTTTCTAGCATACTCATATAATTTTTTTCCATTAACTTTTATTGCTGAATATATAGGAGGAACTTGTTCTTGTTCACCTAAAAATTTTTCCAAAATCAAGTTTACATTTTCTTCTGAAAATGCTTCTAAAAGAACTGGTTTTTCTTCTATTATTTTTCCTTCTGCATCTGCTGTATCTGTTTTTTGCCCCAACTGTATTTGTGCTTCATACTTCTTATTATGATTTGTTAAATATTTTGAACATTGAGTTCCTTTTCCTATCAATATTGGCAATACTCCTGTTGCTAAAGGATCTAAAGTACCAGTATGCCCCACTTTTTGATTGAATAATTTTTTTATTTTATATACTATATCGTGTGAAGTATATTTTTTTGATTTATTTATTATAATTATCCCATCCATATTTAATCACATTCCTTCCTAAAGTCATAAATCTGGTTGAAAAATAATTACAATTCTTTTCCAACCTTTCTACCATTTGCAATTGTGAAACAACTTTTCTGTGCAATAATTTTTTAAGTTATAGGAAATGCAATTTCCTATAACTTAAAAAAGCCTCGCTCTGATAAACATTGCGAAGCAATCTGTAATTTTCACTATTTTTCTAATGCTTTTTTTACTTCATTCATTATCTTATTTTTTACTTGTTCTACACTTCCTTGAACTAGACAACCAGCTGCTCTTGGATGACCTCCACCACCAAACATCATACAAATATCTGACACATTTACAGAGTCTCCTGAACGCATAGAAACTTTGTATGAATTTGTATCTTTCTTTTGTCGAACAAATATAGATATTTCTACACCTTCAATATCTCTACCTATTTCTACTAATCCTTCATGATCTCCTGGTTCAGCTCCAACAGTCTCTTCATCCTCAGAATTCATATAAGTAAAAGTAACTTTTCCATTCTCTAAAAATTCCATTCTATTTAAAATAATTTTTGTTAATTCAAAGTTTGCTTTTGTCTTTGTATTCAATACTTTTTTGTATATATATGGGACATCCACTCCTAAACGTATTAAGTCTGCTGTAAATTCAAAAGTCTCTGGATTCACACCTCTGTGACTAAATCCTCCTGTATCTGTTATAATACCTGTTAGCAAACATGTTCCTAATTCTTTTGAAATCTTCATTTCGAAATAATGTAAAATTTCTACTAAGACTTCACAACATGCTGGTGATACCGGATTTACAAAATTTAAATCTCCATACATTTGATTACTTCCATGATGATCTATAACAATCGTTTTTTTGGCATTTTCAAAATATTCTTTATTATCTAATCTTTTCAAATCAGCACAATCCACAGAAACAGCCAAATCATAATTTTCGACACTTGATTCTTGCTTAATTTCATTACTTCCTGGCAAAAAGTCAAATAGCCTTGAGTATTCTGTTATGATAACATCTGGCTTTTTATTCATAGTTTCTAATATAAATTTCATAGCCAAACTACTTCCAACAGCATCGCCATCAGGAGATTCATGCGTTAATATTACTATTTTTTCTGCTTTTTTTATTTCTTCTAAAATGTCATCTAATATTTTTACTCCTTTTGACTTTTCTTCTTTTTTCTGAAAATTTGCAATATCTAATACATCATTTAATTTAATCATCTTCATTGTTCTCCTTTTTTGGCATAATTTCTTTTAAAATTGTATCTATCTTGCTTCCATATTCAATTGAATCATCTAGTTCAAATATTAATTCAGGTGTATTCCTTAAATTAACTCTTCTTGCTAATTCGCTTCTAATAAATCCTGATGATTTTTTTAGTCCTGCTAATGTGTCTTTTATATTTTTAGAATTTAATATACTTACATATACCTTAGCATATTTTAAGTCATTTGTTACTTTTACTTTAGTAATGCTAATTAGCCCTGTTACATTTGGATTTTTCAATTCGTAACCAATAATTTGACTTAATTCTTTTCTGTATTCTTCATCTATTCTACCCATTCTATTATCATTTTTATTTGGCATTCTTTGCCCTCCTTTTCTATCTTTCTTCCATTTCCTGTCTCTCAATAGATAAATTATTATCAAAAATATTTCGATTTAAGTCTTGCTTTTTTTCTGATGTTTTTCCTAAATCATTATCTTTATATTTCTTTTTAAATTCAGTCATTCTGCTATAAAAGTCTTTTTGAATGTCATGTTTATTTGGCATATAAATCTCTCCTTATCTCTTTATTTCTTCCATAATGAAAACCTCAATGATGTCTCCTTCTTTAATATCATTATAGTTTTCAATTTGAATACCACATTCAAAACCTTTGCTGACTTCTTTTACATCGTCTTTAAATCTTTTCAATGTTGCTAAATGTCCTTCATGGATGACAACATTATCACGAATTACTCTTACTCCTGCATTTCTTTCGACTTTTCCTGAAATAACAAAACCACCAGCAACTGTTCCAACATTTGAAATTTTAAATGTTTGTCTTACCTCAACATTACCTATAATTTTTTCTTCAAACTTAGGAGCAAGCATTCCTTTCATTGCTGCTTCAACATCTTCTATTGCTTGGTATATAACAGAATATTGTTTGATTTCTATTCCGTCTTTTTCAGCCATATCTTTTGCAGTATGGTCTGGTCTTACATTAAATGCAATAATGATAGCATTAGAAACTTTTGCTAAAGTTACATCAGATTGATTTACTGCTCCTGGTGCAGCATGAATTACTTTAACTTTTACTTCTTCATTTTCTAATTTTTCTAATGATTGTTTAACAGCTTCAACTGAGCCTTGTACATCTGCTTTTACTATTAAGTTCAATACTTTTAATTTACCTTCTTCCATTTGGCTAAATAAATTGTCCAAAGTTACTTTTGTTGTTGCATTTATAGCTTTTTCTCTTGCTTGATTCTTTCTTCTTTCTATTAGATGTTTTGCCATTTTTTCATCTTTAACTTCATAGAAAGTATCTCCTGCTTCAGGAACTTGTGTTAATCCCATTATTTCCACTGGAGTAGATGGTCCTGCTGATTTTACTTTTTTACCTTTATCATTAACCATTGCTCTAATTCTTCCAATAGAAGAACCAACCACAATAGTATCTCCGACATCTAGTGTTCCTCTTTGAACTAACATTGTTGCAATGGCTCCTTTAGATTTATCTAGTCTTGCTTCTATTACAACACCTTTGGCTTGTTTATTAGGGTTTGCTTTTAGTTCCAATACATCTGCTTCTAATAAAACCATTTCTAATAATTGGTCTATATTTTGGTGTTGTTTTGCAGATATTGGCACAAATATTGTATCTCCTCCCCATTCTTCTGGTACTAAATCGTAAGCCATTAATTCTTGCTTTACTTTATCTGGATTACTATCAGGTAAATCTATTTTATTTATTGCAACTATTATTGGAATTCCTGCTGATTTTGCATGGTTTATAGCTTCTATTGTTTGTGGCATTACTCCGTCATTTGCAGCTACTACAAGTATTGCTATATCTGTAATTTGTGCTCCTCTTGCTCTCATAGCTGTAAAGGCTTCATGTCCCGGTGTATCTAAGAAAGTAATAATTCTATCATTTACTTTTACTTGATATGCACCAATTGCTTGTGTTATTCCACCTGCTTCACCTTCAATTACATTTGTTTGCCTAATAGCATCCAAAAGTGAAGTTTTTCCATGATCTACATGTCCCATAACAACAATAACAGGTGGTCTTGGTTGTAAATCTGATTCTTTATCTTCTGAATCATCGAATAATATATCTTCTTCTGTTACTGTTTCCTTTTTCTTTGCATTTATTCCAAATTCCTGTGCAATTAAATATGCAGTATCAAAATCTATATCTTGATTAATTGTTGCTACAATTCCATAACCTAAAAGTTTTTTAATTACATCAGAAGCTGTTTTTTTCATTTCTGCTGCTAAATCTTTTACTGTTATTGTTTCTGGTATCTCTATCTCAGTTAATTGGAATATTTTTTGTTTTACTCTTTCCTCTGAGTTTTTATTCTTTTTCTTTCCTTTTCTTCCTCTTTCTGTTGTTAAATCATAATAATCTAACATTCCGCCATCTTGGTCATCAAACATATTAGATAATCTATTAGTTTGTTTTAATGATTTTAATTTTCCTTCATCGAAACTATTGTCATTTCTTCTATTTTTTGATTTTTTATTTACTCTGTTTTCTTCAAATCTACTATTATTTTTTTGTTTATCAATATTTTTATTATATTCTCTCGTTGGCTCTTTTTCTATTGTCTCTGTTGCCATTATATTTTGAATATTTTTTTCAATTCCTCTTGCATCTAAAGGTCTACCATTGTTTCTACTATTAAACCTATTATTTTTATTAAAATTGTTATTTTGATTTCTTCCTTCATTTCTATTTTGATAATTATTTGAGCCATAGTTTCTATTCTCTCTATTTTGTTGGAATTGAGAATTTCTTTTTACATTATTATTTTTGTTTTCTTTACTGTTTCTATTTTCCCTATTATCTTTATTATATTTTTCATGCTTATCTTTCTGAGGTGATTGTTGTGCATTATTAATAGAAGTAGTTTTTTCTACTTTTGGTGACTCAACAACTTCTGGTTTCTCTACTACATTTTTTGTTTCTTTCTCAATTGGTTGAATTTCTTTTTTCTCTTCTTTAACTTCTTGTTTTTCTTCCGGCTTTTCTTCTTGCTTTTCCTCTTGTTTTTGTTGTGGTTTATTTAGCCCAAATAATTCACTTACTGTTAATGGTTTATTTGGCTTATTTCTATAAACAATATTGTAATCTTTGTTTTGCTTTCTTTCCACAAATCCTATATTATTTTTCTTTTCTTCTTTTTTAGGTTCTTCTTTTTTTGCACTTTCTTCTTGTGCTATAATTACTTCTCTTCTAATAATCACTGGAGCCTCTTTCTCTTCCTTTTTCTTATTTTCCTTTTTTGTTTCTTTTTTATTTTCTTTTTTTACTTTTTCTTCAATTTTTTCTGCTTCTATTTCTTCTATTCCACTCATGTGACTCTTTGCCTCAATCTTTAATTTTTTTGCTATTTCTAAAATTTCTTTACTGGTTAATCCTAATTTTTTTGCTATTTCATGTATTTTAATTTTCCCCAATAAATTCACCCCCATTATTTATCTTTAAAATTTCTTTCGCTAAATTTTCTTCTTTTACTCCAACTATTGCTTTATTTGATTTTCCTATTGCTTTGCTTATTTCTTCTATCGTTCCAGTTATAATTATTGGAATATCGAATTTTTCACTTAGTTTTTGAAATTTTTCTTTAGTTCTATCTGATGCATCTTCAGCTACTAATATTAATTTTACTTTTTTACTTTTTATTTCTATTTCCACACTATCTGCTCCAAAAGCTATTTTTCGTGCCCTTGTAGCTAAGCCCATTAATCCTAATATTTTTTTATTTACCAAGTATGACACCTCTTAAATTTTCATAAATTTCTTCTGATATTTTCATATCAAAGATTTTTTCTATCCTTTTTGATTTAATTGCTCTTTCTAAACATTCTATGTTGTCACAAATATAAGCTCCTCTTCCTTCTTTTTTTCCTGTTTTATCAATACTTATCTCATTTTCTTTATTTTTAACAATTCTAATCAAATCCTGTTTGTCTTTTTTTGTATTGCATCCCATACAAGTTCTTTGTGGCTTCTGTCTCATAACTTTGTCCTCCTTTTATTGTATGCCTTTTGAAACTGTTTATTCTTTATTTTCTTTTACTTTAATATTATTCATCTTGTGATTCTTTATTTTCACTACTGCTATTTTCTAATTTTTCATCTTGAACTTCTACATTTTGATTTTCTTCATTTTTTGCATTCATTAGCATTTCTCTAAACTGTGTTTCTGATTTTATATCTATTTTCCAATTTGTTAATCTTGCCGCTAATCTTGCATTTTGCCCTGACCTACCTATTGCTAATGATAATTGATCATCTGGAACAATTACTTGTGCAAATTTTTCATTTTCTTTAACATCTACTGCTAATATTTGTGCTGGTAATAATGCAGATGCTATATATATTGATGGATCTTCGTTCCATTCAATAACATCTATCTTCTCTCCATGTAATTCATTAATAACATTCTGAATTCTAACACCTTTTTGTCCTACACATGAACCTACTGGATCAATATTTGGGTCTGGTGAATATACAGCAACTTTACTTCTATATCCTGGATCTCGTGATACACTCTTAATTTCAATAACACCTTCATAAATTTCAGGTATTTCAAATTCTAATAATTTTCTAACAAAATCTGGATGACTCCTTGATACAATAACTTGTGGAGCTCCTTTTGCTCCTTTTTCAACATCTAGCACGTATCCTTTTATTTTATCATTTACATGATAATGTTCTGTTGGAATTTGCTCTTTAGCTGGCATTACACCCTCTAATCTTCCTAAATCCATTACTACTATATTTTTGTCTGCTTTTTGTATTAATCCTGAAACAATTTCACCTTTTCTTTCATTAAATTCTGTAAAAATGATCTCTCTTTCTGCTTCTCTTAATTTTTGAATGATAACTTGTTTTGCTGTTTGTGCTGCAATCCTTCCAAAATCTCTTGGAACAATTTCAACTTCTACATTTTCTCCTTCTTTTAGACTTTTGTTGATTTTTTGTGCTTCTTTCAAACTTATTTCCAATGCGTCATCTTTTACTTTTTCTACAATTTCTTTTATTGCATATATATGTGTTGCTCCAGTTTGTGGATCCATTTGTACCTTTACATTTTCTAAAGAGTCAAAGTTTCTTTTATATGCTGTTACTAATGCTGTTTCAATTGATTCTAACAGATATTCTTTTTTTATTCCTTTTTCTTTTTCTAGTTCTTCTAGTGCTAAAATTAGTTCTTTGTTATCAATTGCTTGATTTTTCATTTTTTTAATTCCTCCCTTTTACCAATTATAAATTGTTTTGATTTGTGATATGTTTTTCCTTTCAATTTTTACATCATCTTCTAGAATGATGTATTCTGCATCAAAAGCTTTTAAAGTCCCTTGTATTTCTTTTCTTCCTTGTTCATCTTTTTTAAATAACTTTATTTGGACTTCCTTGCCTATATTCTGCTTTAAATGTCTATCTTTTTTTAATACTCGTTCTATTCCTGGTGAAGATACTTCTAGGAAATATTGTTCTTTTATATAGTCTGCTGTATCTAATATGTCATTTATTTCGTTGTTGACTTTTTCGCAATCTTCTATGTCTATTCCTTCTGGTTTGTCTATAAATATTCTCAAGAAATAATTTTTTCCTTCTTTGGCATATTCAACATCGTAAAGTTCATACCCAATATTTTCAATTTTTTCTTTTACTAGGGCTTCTATTTTTTCTTCTATACTTGCCAATCTCCTGCCTCCTTTACAAAACTTAAGAGTGGGATTTGTTCCCACTCTTCTAATGTCTCGTCTGTTTTACTAATAATAGTATACCCTTTTTTTGGTAAAAATGCAAGCTTTTTGTAAAATTTTTTTATAATGCTTTTCAGCGGTTGAGGAATTTATGATTTTTTTCATTATCTCCTCGGCTTGCTACATAGATTATAAAATCTAAGCTTTGAATAACCGAGCCTCTCGTTAATCACGCTTCCTCAGTTATTCAAAGCTAAGATTTTATACATCTGTTTCGCGGCACATTCGGAGCTAATTCAAAAAATCATAAATTCCTCAACAATAAAACGATATTATTTTAATAACTACTAGTTATTAATCTTCTTCATAAACTTTAGGCTCATTAAAATCAATCATACTAAGATTTATTCTACCTTGGTCATCTATTCCAATAACTTTTACAGTTACCTTATCGCCAACATGTAAAACATCTTCTATATTTTTAATTCTCTCTTTTGAAATCTTAGAAATGTGTAATAATCCTTCTTTACCTCCGCATCCTAAATCAACAAAAGCACCAAAATTCATTATTCTAACAACTTCGCCATAGTATATTCCGCCTACTTCAACATCTCTTACGATATCTTCAATCATTTCTAATGCTTGCATTGCTTTTTCATTATCATTTGAATAAATAAATACTTGTCCATCTTCTTCTATATCTATTTTAACACCAGTTTCTTCTATAATTTTGTTAATTACTTTTCCACCTGTACCAATTACATCTTTTATTTTTTCAACTTTTATTTGAGTTCCAACTATTCTTGGTGCATATTGAGAAATTTCTTTTCTAGGTTCTGAAATAACTGGTAACATTACATCTTCTAATATGTGCTTTCTAGCAATTCTTGTTTTTTCAAATGCTTCTTTTATAATATCATAAGTTAAACCATCGCATTTAATATCTACCTGAATAGCTGTAATTCCCTTTTCTGTTCCACCTACTTTAAAGTCCATATCTCCAAAGAAATCTTCTAATCCTTGAATATCAACTAACATCACATAATCTTTATCATCATCTGGATTTGTAACTAATCCTGTAGAAATTCCTGCTACTGGTCTTTTAATTGGAACACCTGCATCCATTAGAGCCAAAGTACTGCCACATATACTTGCTTGTGATGTTGAACCATTTGAAGATAATACTTCCGATACTACTCTGATTGCATAAGGGAATTCTTCTTTTGAAGGAATTACTGGAACTAATGCTTTTTCTGCTAATGCTCCATGACCGATTTCCCTTCTTCCAGGGCCTCTTGAAGGTCTTGCTTCACCAACTGAATAGCTTGGAAAGTTATAATGATGCATATATCTTTTTGATTCTTCTGTATCTATTCCATCTAAAACTTGTTCTTCGCTCATCATTCCTAATGTTGCAACTGATAAAACTTGTGTCTGTCCTCTTGTAAATAACGCACTACCATGAACTCTTGGAAGCAAACCAACTTCACATGATAATGGTCTTATTTCATCTAGTTTTCTTCCGTCAACTCTTTTATGTTCTTTAAAAATCATTTCTCTTACACATTTTTTCTCTAATTTATAAATAGCTTCTCCAATATCTGATTTATGTTCTTCTACTGCTTCTTCTCCGTATTTTTCCTTATATTTTTCTGTTATTTTTTCAGATAATTCATTTATATTATTATCTCTCGTTTCTTTATCTGCTTCTTGAACTTTTTCTTTCATTTCTTTTTCAAAATTTGTTTCTACAAATTCATAAACATCATGGTCTACTTCAAATGAAACATATTCAAATTTTGGTTTACCTATATCTTTTTGAATTTTAGAAATGAATTTACAAATTTTCTTTATTTCTTTATGAGCTTCTTTAATTGCTTTTAGCATTACATCATCAGGAATTTCATTTCCTCCTGCTTCAATCATTGTGATTTTCTTTTCTGTTGCTGCAACTGTTAATGTTAAGTCACTTTTTTCTCTTTCTGCTTCTGTTGGATTTATAATAATCTTGCCGTCTATTAACCCTACAGCTACTGCTGCTGTTGGTCCATTAAATGGAATGTCAGATATAGCTAAAGCTGTTGATGCACCTATCATTGCTGCTATTTCTGGTGAATTATCTTGATCAACACAAAGCACTGTTCCTACAACTACCACATCATTTCTAAAATCTTTTGGAAATAGTGGTCTTAATGGTCTATCTATTGCTCTTGATGTTAATATTGCTTTATCACTTGGTTTTCCTTCTCTTTTTAAGAATCCTCCTGGAATTTTTCCTACTGCATATAATTTTTCTTCAAAATCTACAGACAGTGGAAAAAAGTCTATCCCCTCTCTTGGCTCTTTTGATGCAGTTACTGTAACCAATACACAAGTGTCACCATAACGTACTAATACACTCCCATTGGCTAGTCCTGCCATTTTTCCTGTTTCTATAACAAGCTTTCTGCCTGCTAATTCTGTTTCATAAGTTTTAAACATATTTTTTCTCCTTTTCAATCTAAATTTGCACCTTTTTATATATATTTCAAGTAATTTTAGATTGTAACCTCTATAATATATTATTATATCTTTTTGATAATACATTATACAAGCTACTTACCTAAATATTTACTTGAAATAACATTCTTTAATTTTCTCATAAAAAGCCCATGCTAAAATAAGCACTGGGCTTTTATGTCTTCTATTTTCTTAATCCTAATTTTTCAACTATTTCTCTATATCTATTAATATCTTTTTTTGCTAAATAGTTTAATAAATTTCTTCTTTTTCCTACCATTTTTAGAAGTCCTCTTCTTGAATGATTATCTTTTTGGTGGATTTTTAAATGTTCTGTTAATTCATTAATTCTTTCTGTTAAAAGAGCTACTTGTACTTCTGGTGAACCTGTGTCGTTTTCTTCTCTTTTATAAGTATTAATGATTTCTTGTTTTCTTTCCTTTGTCATTTTTTACACCTCCTATTTTTTCTTTCCTTAAACTGAGCCAAAATTCGGTGCTTATTTTAGCTAAGTAAAAGGATTTCCTTTTTTAGACATTCTTAGTATACTATATTTTGGAATAAAATTCAAGAGTTTTTGCAAAATTCGAATTTTTACATGTAACAACAGTATAGAGGTTAATGGAGGAAGAATGATTTCTTGAAAAAGCTTCGAATGTGCCGTGGAATAGATGTATAAATTCTTAGCTTAAAATAACTGAGGAAGCGTGATTAACGAGAGGCTCAGTTATTTTAAGCTTAGAATTTATAATCTATGGAGCAAGCCGAGAAGATTTTGAAAGAAATCATTCTTCCTCCATTAACCTCTGAACTGTTACATTTTACATAACTATTCGTTATAATTCAGACATCAAAGGGAAATAGTATACTTTCTTAAGTTAGCTTCGAATGTGCCATGAAATAAATATATAAACTATTTAGCTAATATTTCTTTTATTCTATTGTGCTTTTTGGTCAAAAACAAATAACCAATTAGAGCCTCAAAAGCCGTTGCATGCATATATTCTTGGACATTAGAATTTTTGGGCAAATGATGATTCTCTGCATTTCTTCCACGTCTGACAATATCTTTTTCATCATCTGACAAATTTTCATAAATCTTCTCTAATAATTCTGCCTGTGCTTTTGCTTTTACATATTTTATTGTTTCTATATGTAATTTATGAGGTTTAAGATTCGATGTTTCTACTAATCCTGTTCTAATATATAACTCATAAACGCAGTCACCTATATATGCCCAAGTTAATGGTGATAACATGTTTATTTCTTCTTCTGATCTATTTAACTCTATAAATTCTTCTATCATCTTGATTTACCTTTCAATACTTGATTTATTATAATATATTTTTATTAATCCTCTCAATTTATAAAGTTATTTAGAGAGAGTTTATATATTAATATTCTAAATAATAAATTTAATTGTTATTAGATACTTTTTCTATTGTAATTCTTCCTAGTTTACCATTTTTAAATTCATCTAAAATTATTTTAGCCGTTTTTTCTTCATCTATATTGCCACCTGATATGATGCAACCTCTAATTTTTCCTATCTCTAACATAATTTCATATATATTGAAATTTTCTGGTTGATTTTGATTTAATATTTTTTCTATATAATCATTATTCAATTTATATCTTTCACATAACTTTTCTCTTTCTTGATATAATAAAAATTTAATTAGCTCATAAGCAATTTCAATAGTTTGTAAAATATCTTGCTTTATAGTTCCTGTAAATGCCAAATTTAGAGCTACTTGCTCATTTTCAAATTTAGGCCATAATACTCCTGGTGTATCTAGTAATTCTATTTTATCATTAATTCTAATCCACTGTTTTTGTTTTGTTACTCCAGGCTTATTTCCAACCTCTGCTGTATTTCTTTTTGATATTCGATTAATAAAAGAAGATTTTCCTACATTTGGTATACCTAATATCATTGCTCTAATTTTTCTTCCTGTTCTTCCTTTCTCTACTTGCGTAGTTATAATATCTTCCATTATTTTTTCTATTTGTCTTATACATGTATCAATTCCTTTTCCAGAATTTGAATCCACTAAAGATGCTTGGATGCCTTTTTTAGAAAAATATTCAATCCATTTTTTGTTTTCTTTTTCATCTGCTAAGTCACATTTATTTAATATTACAATTTTTCTTTTTCCTTTTGTGATTTCTCCTATATCTGGATTTTGGCTTGATATTGGTATTCTAGCATCTAATAACTCGATTACAATATCTATTAATTTTAAATCGCCTATTATTTGTTTCTTGGTTTTTGCCATGTGACCTGGATACCAATTTATTTTTGCACTTTCATTCATTGTTTTCACTCTCCTGTTTTTCCCGAACTTTGGGGACAGTCTTTAAAGTTCAAGACTGTCCCAAAAATTCACTATCTTATTATAAAGTTCTATAATTATTTTTATCTGCTCTTTCATCCATTTTTCTATCATACTGTTCATTAGTATAAAACCAATCTGTTTTTTTATCTTTTGGATTATTGCTTTTATCTTTATCTAAAATCATGTCAAACAAAACAAAAATTGGTAGCAAAACGCCAAAAAATGAAAATATAATATTAATATATGTTCCCATTTCTAAAGTCTCTGTCGCATTCAATAAAATATTAATATTTTGAAAGAAATCAGTTCCAAAATATCCTACATAAGCAATAAGATATATAACTGAGCCTATCCATTTTCTTTTTACAACTAGTGCTATACATAGTAAAGCAACAAAAAGTAAAATTATTTCTATCGATTTATTCATTGGAACTATTCCCATTAAATCCATTTTTAATTCAGTCATAAGTGTTATTACTACTCTTAATATCCAAAATAACACCATAAACATTACTAACATCCATGTTGAAAATCTTCTCATTTGTTATTTCCCCTTTCCTGTTTCCTTTTTCTTATAATTTTAAAAAGTGTCTAACATATCTTTTAATAAAATACTCTCAAAAAGAGACTTGTCCTAAGCACTTAAAAAAATATATTAAACACTTTTATGTTTTTTAGTCTACAAAATCAAAATCATCCTTAAATTTTTCTTTGAATATTTCAAATACTCTGTTTAAAACATCCTCATCTTCTACACTTACATAAGACTCTTCTTCTGAATCGTCATCTGTATCTTCAACTTTTAGTATTACTACTTCTCCCTCTTCTTCTTCTCCTTCCTCTGTAACAGGTAATAATACAACATATTCTTCATTATCTAAATCAACTAAGTCTAAAAACTCAAATTTAACTTCGTTTCCTTCCTCATCATTTAATATAACTATATTGTCTAAATCTTCCTCTTCAAAATTTTCCATCATTTTCTCCTTTCAAATTTTATTTTTATTTGATATTTAATATAATATCCTATTTTTAAAAATTTTTCAATGTATTTTTTGATTTATTTAAATAAGTTTCTAAAATATATACTGCAGATATAGTATCTACTATATCTTTCTTTTTATTCTTATTTATATCCAAAAAATTCATTGTTTTATGTGCTTCAACAGTTGTTAATCTTTCATCTATAATTTCTATTTTCTTTTTATTATATTTACATTTTAATTTATGAATAAATTCCTCTGTCTTTTTTGCTCTTTCTGAAATAGTACCATTCATGTTATATGGCATTCCAACAACAATTGTATCTACTTCATATTTTTCAAAAATCTCGTCTAGTCTTTTTAAAATAATTTTATCTGAATTATTTCTTTGTATCGTTTCCAATCCTTGAGCTGTAATATTCAAACTATCTGTTATTGCTATCCCAACTCTTGCTTCTCCATAATCTATTCCCAATATTCTCATTTTTAAATTCATTTCTTTCTTATATTATTTAAGATATATATCTTTAAATATAAATTTTTATTCTTCTTCCAAACCTATATAGTTTTTTACCATTTTTTCTAATAACTCATCTCTTTCAATTGTCCTTATTTTATTTCTTGCATCATTATGACTTGTTATATATGTTGGATCTCCTGATAATATATATCCTACTATTTGATTAATTGGATTATATCCCTTTTCAACTAAAGCTTCATAAACTTCTTTTAAAACGTCTTTACATTTTGCATTTTCTTCTCTTTCTACTTTAAAGTTCATTGTCTTATCAAATTCCATTTAAATCACGTTCCTTTCTTTGGCTAAATGTTTGTTATATCACTTTCGCTACTATCAGCACTATCTAAATATTCTTCTAATTTTTTTAATACTTCTTCTAGTCCTGTTCCTTTATAATAAGAAGATAACACAAAATTTAATTTTGGACTAGCAACTTGGGTTTCAATATCTATTTTATTCTTATCTTTTGGTTCCTCTGTTGTTATTTCATCAATATCATCATCTAATGATATTTGCATTTTTTCAATTGCATTTTTTATATCATTTACAAAATCTGTTACTCCATTTCTTTCTACCCCTGAAAAAGCAATAACAAATTTAGGTCCCATATATCTTACAAACACATAGTCCTTTGCAATATTAGATCTTATGTATTCACTCACCTTAGTTACCACTTTATTTCCTAGTTCTCTACAATATTTTTTATTTATTTCTGGTAGATTAATTATTTTAAACATACAAATAGTGGATATTGTATATTGGTCTATAATTTTCTTTCCTTCACCATACAAATATTCTTCTGAATTTAAACCTGTAAATTGGTCTTCTCTAACTATTGACTCTAATGTTTTTTGATGCACTACTGTTTTTAATACTGAAACAATATTATCTTTTATTACTTCTAATATTGTTGTATCAACATTATCAAAATCATGTGGAGTTCCACTTTCCATAATCCAATATCCAATATATACATTATCAATATATAGAGGGAAAAAGATTGCTGACTTAGCCCTTCCGAATTCCATTTGTTGATATGGTAATTTTTCTTTTTCATTATTAACTGTCACATATTTTGGAGTTGCTGTTTGTATACTATCTTTAAACATATCTATATCTTGTAAAGATTTTAATGAATCCCAATGTTTTTTGTCAACATTAGATGCTTTAATTTCATATTCTGCACCGTTAAATACGACAATTGTAGAATACTTTATTTCATATCTTTCGATTAAGATATCGTTGATCTTTTTTATCTTATCTTCTACAGATGATGTTTCTCCAATAGTATTCATAAAGTCTTGTAGTACTTCTAAATTTGTCATTTTTTGATTTAAGTTTTTAAACCTTTGAATTCTTTTATGTATTGTGATATTATAGGCAACTAAGCCAATTACTACAAAAATTAGTATTACAACAACTATTACTGCTATCACTTTTTTTCCTCCTATTAATATTTCCTTTTCATTTGATCTAAAGTATTATTTATACTTGGTGAGAATCCTCCTGCCATTCTACTATTTACATTTGCTGATGGTGGTCTATATGTACTTTTTCCAGATACTAATGGATAAATCATATTTCCTAACTCTTTAAGAACTTGCATAAATGTTTTTGTATATCCTTTTAGATTAACATCGCAATTTATTATAGATTCTAAATATTTTGTATATACTTCTTCTTCAAATGGTATAGCTATGTATTTTATTAATGTCCTATCAAATAATTCTGTCATATATGACATTGCTGGATCATTATAATATGCCATTCCACCAATAATTGTCTTTTCCGAAATTCCTCTAACTCTTACCATTTTGTTTAAAATTATTCGTAATTTCTTCTCATCTAGTACATTTTTAGCTTTTAATTCTCTTAAAAATGCTGTTAAAGGTTGTATTGTTAATATATCCATTGATTGAACTAGATATGTTTCTTGTGATTGTTTAAAATATCCTATTGGTGTATTAAAATCACAGTCGATTAATACTACAGAATGTTTTTTTACTAATGTTTCTAATATTTTATCCACATTATTAATTACATCATTTTGATCTGGTAGTGATGTATATACAGTTAAACTTTTATTAACTTCTATTCCATTAGCTACACCTTGTGCTAACCCTTCTATACTTTCAGTAGCTATTTTTCTCAAAGCTTCCTCATTTTTTGTATATATATAATAAGAATTCCTATTAACTGTTGTATCTAGGATAGCTGTATTAATTCCCATAGAAGAAAATAATTCTGCTATATTATTTACTATAAATGATGTTCCATTTTTACTTGTTCCTACAAAAGAAACAATCTTTTTATCACTAGTTAATAAATTTGAAATATCTATTGTCTCATGATATTCTTCGTTTCTTCTTATCATTTGATTTTGGATTGGTTGAATATAAGCTTCTGGTTCTCTGAAATTATTACTAACAGGTTGCGATTGTATTGGTTGATATGTATTGTATGATTCTACTCCTGACACTGATGAGACATCATCACTTTCTTCTTCATCATCAAATCCTGGTAATATAGCTGGTTCCGTCTCTTCAGGTTGTTTCTCATATTCATAATTTCTACTTTGTTGTATTGGTTGATAATTATTATATTGTTCTTCTTGCTCATCATTATAATTTTGATTCATATCTACACCTGGTAATGTTGATATTTCATCATTTTCTTCTTCAAATCCAGGTAATACAGCTGGTGGTTGTTCTTCCTTTAGGTCCTCTTCTATCAATTTTGGCTCTGGATTTTTTCTTGGTCTTCCTCTTCTTTTTTTAGGAGTTTCCTCTATTGATGTTTCTTCTAGTACAGGACTCTTTCTTGGTCTTCCTCTTCCTCTTTTTACAGTTTGTACAACTGCTTCTTGAATTTGTTCTTGATAATTCTCTGTTTGATCTAATTGTTGTGGTTGTACTTTCTGTGGTTGTTGAACTTGTTGTACTTCTTGTATTTGTTGTACTGGTTTTACTTGTTCTGGATTGTTCGTCTTCTGTCTTTGTTGTTTTTGGTTATTTATGGCTTCTGCTGATTGAATATTTTCATTTGGCCTTCTCATTTTTGATAGTTTTTTAGCTTCTTCCATATTTACAGCTGAAGGTATTACCACAGGTTTTGTCATATATGTACTCTTTATTTTTGATTTCAATAGCTTTTCACTTGTTCCTTGTTCTTCTTGAGTTTCTTTGGGCTTTCTTAAAGTATTAGATAATTTATTGTTAAAAGACATCACTTGTTGATATTTTGGTGAGCGTTCTTCTAATACCGCTTTTACATTTAAAGGTAAAAATTTTGCTATAATTCTCAATTGTTTATCATTGTATTGTGCAGCTATATTATCAAAACTTTCTATATATCTATCTTCATTTTTTCCTAAACTTTTATAATGTGCCAAAATATTTTGAATTTCCATTTCGCTAACATCATTTTCATTTTCTGGTGCATAATTTACTTCTTCGGCATCTATTTTATAATAACTCTTTGCCTCTTTTTTTAGTCTAGGTCTGTGAATTAATCTACACACTTCTTCTACACTTCTGTCATTCCCAATAATTGCATTATATATTCCTATTCCAAATAATTTTACTAACATTTGTTCTGATTTTGTTCTTCTATCTGAACAAATTAGAATAATTGGTGTATCATTTCCCCTCAAATTTGATGCTTCATCGCTAATACTATCTAATTTTTCAAATATAAATTTATCTATCTGATCATATTGAGTATGTGAAAACGCTTCCAAATCTTCACTAATAACAATTCTATCATAAGATTTATCTTTTTGTATTTCTTTTAAAATTGCATTAAAGTAATAAACATTTTTATATGATATTATTTCTTTATATTCTTTTTGATATCTTTTCACAATAGATTCTGAAATTTCTTCATTACTTACAGCAAATAAAACTTTCATTTGTTACCCCCTTCCAAATTTTACAAACACTGCAAAAGCTAATGGTAAAATTTGGCATATAATTAATATAGTTACAAAAGTTACAATCAAACCCATACCTTTTTCTAAAGTATCTAACTTTCTAATACCAATTATGTATTTATGTATTGCACCTATTGCAATTCCTAAAAAGCAAAATGGAATACTATAAATCCTTACTAAATTCAAAATATATGCTACTAAACCATATACATCTGAGCCATATTTTTCCTGATAATCTTCTAATGAATTTGCTGCATTATCTTTTATTTCTACTAGTTTGCTTTCAACATCATTACCAATTGCTCTATCGTCTGATGCCATAGACTTATTTGTACAAGCAAATAGTGTTAGTAATATTATTACAATAGCAACAACAACTACTACTTTTTTCATATATTTATTAGCCCCTTTCACTATGACTTTTTTAACAAAATATTCCTTTTCTTTACTATACTTTTATATCATACAATAACTTTTAAAAAATAGCAAGACATAAAATAATATTTTTGAAATTAATTTTTAATTGATGGTTACTACTATTCATAGCTTATTTTGTTATATAAATATTTCATATAGCTATATACACTATTAGCCCAATTTTTATCTGTTGCATATTTTGTATTAACACCACTTAAAGTTGCTCCATTATAATATGTACCTGCTGCTTTTTGGCCATCATAAATACTTGTTCCTTTAGGATTTAAGTAATATTTGACTAATACTCTAGCAATCAAATCTATACTTTCTGAATACTCTGAAAAATTATATGCCCCATTATAAGGATTAGAATCATACGCCCCATATCCAAATAAATTATTTTTATCTTTTGAAATTTTAGAAGTTCCCCATGCACTTTCATGTATTCCAATAGAAGCCACAAATAATCCATTAATATTGTATTGTTTTTCTATATAGTAAAAATATTCTGCATTACTTTCAAAGACTTTATTAACATCTTTTTCATCAGACAATACTTTTTTAAATTGTTCTAATGAAAATCCACTTGGTTTATTTAAAGGCATATCAAAGCTTAGTTTTGTGATTTGTGTTGTATTCGGTGTGCTTATGTTTGTTTCTTCTTCGTTTTCCTCTATTGGATTTATATATGTTGTTGCCTCAGCTTTTACATATCCTCTAGTAGAATCACTTTGAATTTTATACCAATCATTTTGGACTTCTGTAATTTTTAATTCACTATTTCGAGGTAAAGTTGCAATTTTTTGAGCTTGTTCGGTCGGTTCTACCATTACAGATAATCTATCAGATGTTGAATATACTGTATCTCCAACTTTTGCTCGATATGTACTTTTATATTTTCCTTCTCCTATTTCTACAATTTTATTTATTGATGCTTTTGTTATTTTAGTACTTATTTGTTCTTCAGAGATTAACTCACCCTGCTCATATACTCTTTTTAATGTGATTTCTTGTGTACCATTTCTTCCTTCTTGTATAACTTGCATCATTCCTTTTGGTAAGTCTTTATTTTGTTCATATTTTGTTAGATATTCCAATTCTACTTCTTGTACTACATATTCTTCTCTTGTATCTGCATTTACATTTTGTTCTATAACACTATCTATATTATTAATTTTTTCTGCGTTGCTTATTTTTATTTCACTATTTGGTTCTACATCTGTTTCTTTTGCATATACTTCTTTTTGAAAGTACATTTGAAAGAACATTATTAAATAAGAAAAAGCAACTATAAATGCCACAAAGTATATGACATTTTTTAGTGTTATTCTTATGTGTTTTTTTGTTTTTTCTTTAGATTTCATATTATCACCTAATACTATTTTAAACTTATAGTGTTTTTTTGTCAATTTAAATTTATGGAAAATTTACTTTGCCTTTATATTGTATTTTTTTGTCGAATTGGGGGGATTGTTATCATTTGAAGTTATCACCTCGGCTTGCTCCATAGATTATAAATTCTAAGCTTAAAATAACCGAGCCTCTCGTTAATCACGCTTCCTCAGTTATTTTGATCTAAGAATTTATACATCTACTTCACGGCACATTCGTCTGTAACTTCAAATGATAGCAATCCCCCCAATTCGACGAAAAAATACCAAAACTTAAATATTTAGGCTCTTGATTTTATATAAAATTTATAATATTATATATGTATTATAGGAGGGGTTATGGATAAAAAGAAAATAATATTAAGTGTAATAATTATAATATTATTAATAATTTTAATATTTCTTGGATATTTATTAATCAATAAATACATCATAAAAACAAATTTTGAAAACCAAATAGTAGGATTTGCGAACAAAAATGAAGAAGCTGTTTTTAAAATTGATAATATAACTATGTTCAGTAATTGTGATGCTAAACATAAGACAAGCTCAGCATCTAATTTCACAATAGAAAATTTATATCAATATACAGATATAGCTATATTTTTAAGCAATGTTTCTGACGAACTCACTATGGAAAACACTTTAAAAAAAGTCTCTATTTCAAATATTAAATTTAATACATCTCCAGCATTAGGGACACCAAAATTATACTTTAAAAGTCTAAATCAATTTGCTAATAGCGAATTAAATGAAAATAAAGTAATTAATGATTCATTAGATTTCACAATCTCATCTGAAAATCAAGAAGATTTAGACAAACCTATATTATATAACAATCTTGCTAATCCTATTACTTTAAGTTACATAAACACTAATATAAGAACTGACTATACTATAACAGACACATCTACTCCAATAACTTATGACAGTTCTCTTTTAAAAAGATGCAACATTTCATTAAGTGATATTTCTTGCAATTTATCTTTTGATATTTATATTACAAATAATTTAGATGAAGAATTTAAAAGCTCCATTTACTTGGACATTCCTTTAGAAAATGAAGAAAAAACAATTTATGACGGAGCAATCACAAAAAAGGAACAAGTAAATTATTTATTTTATAGATATAAATAAATTTTTTAAAAGGCTATATGCAAAACTTTAATATAACAATAAATATTTTATTCATCAGGAGTAATCATTCTAAAATGAAATATTTTCATAACTATGTATTTCTCCAAATACAAAATGAAGGGAATGAAGTTTAAAATGAAGAAAGAGTTAACAGTAGCAGAACAATTAAAAAACAAATACCATAAAACAGAAGAAGTAACAAATTTTAAAGATATGCTTTATCGTTCTGGTGATATTTACAGATCAAGAACAGCATTTAAATTAAAGAATGAAAAAGGTGAAATTTATACTATTAATTATGCACAGTTCAAAGATGATGTTGTTAATCTTGGTACTTTACTAGTAGAAAAAGGATTTACAGGCAAAAAAATCGCAGTAATTGGAAAGAACAGTTATAAATGGTGTATTTCTTATATGGCTGCAACTATTGTTGGTATTGTTGTTCCTATTGATAAAGAATTGCACTGCGAAGATGTAATTAATTTTATGAATATCTCCGAATCAGTTTGTATACTAGGTGACCAAAAAAATCTAGATGAAATTACAAAAAAAATCGATACTTTAAAAAATAAAGATACTTTATTTATCTATTTTGATAAAAAAGATTCTGCTAATTATTTTGATAATTTATTAAGAAAAGGTCAAAAATTATATTTAGACGGAAATACAAAATTTGATGATATAAAAGTAGATCCTGATGAGTTGCGTATTCTATTATTCACTTCTGGGACAACTGGAAACGCAAAGGGCGTTTGTCTATCACAAAGGAATATTTGCTCGAATATATTATCTACTTATGGAATTGTAAAAGTTAAAAGAAGTGATTTATTCTTCTCTGTATTGCCTTTGCATCATACTTATGAATGTACTCTAGGATTTTTATTACCTATTTATAGTGGTGCAAGTATTGCTCATTGTGAAGGATTAAGATATATTGCAAAAAATATGGGTGAGTTTCATCCTTCTGTTATTTTATGTGTTCCTCTATTATTGGAAAAATTGCATAAAAATATTGTAAAAAGTATGAATTCTACTCTACCAGAAAAATATAGAAAAGAAAACGAAAATCCATATAAGTATTTACCTTTTATTATAAAAAAAGTTGTTAGAACAAAAGTTAAAAATACTTTAGGCGGTAGACTTCGTGTATTTATAGTCGGTGCTGCAGCAGCTAATCCAAACATTCTATCTGATTTCAGAGATTTAAAACTGAATACATTGCAAGGCTATGGTTTAACAGAATGTTCTCCTTTAGTTGCTGGAAATACAGATTTCTTCCAAAAAGATGATGCTGCTGGCTTACCTATTCCTAATGTTGAATATAAAATAGATAATCCAGATAGTGAAGGAGTAGGCGAAATTCTTGTTAAAGGTCCTAATGTAATGCTTGGATATTATAAAAATGAAGAAGAAACCGCAAAGGCTATTAAGAATGGCTGGTTCCATACAGGTGACTTAGGTAAAGTTGACAAAGATGGTTATTTATATATTACAGGCAGATGTAAAAGTGTTATTGTTACAAAAAATGGTAAAAATATTTATCCTGAAGAGGTTGAGTCTTATTTAAATGATGATCCTTTAATTTCTGAATCTTTAGTTTTGGGAATTCACAAAGAAGATGATGATGAAACTTATGTTAATGCCCAAATTTATCCTAACATTGAAGCTATTACAGAATATCTAAAGGGTTCTGTACCTACTAAAGAGGAAATATGGAAAATGATGTCTGATGCTGTTAGTAATGTTAATAAAAGACTTCCTAACTATAAGCATATAAAAAGTTTTATTGTTAGAGATAAAGAGTTCGAAAAAACAACAACTCAAAAGGTTAAAAGATATGGCGATAATATGAAATTTGATAATAATAAGTAGCTATTATAAAAATCTCTCTTTATATATTTGACACAAAATTTAAAATTAATGACTATATTTACAAATAATTAAATGTAACAATTCAGAGGTCAATGGAGGAAGAATGATTTCTTTCGCAATCTTCTCGGCTTGCTCCATAGACTATAAATTCTAAGCTTAAAATAACCGAGCCTCTCGTTAATCACGCTTCCTCAGTTATTTTAAGCTTAGAATTTATACATCTATTCCACGGCACATTCGAAGCTTACTCAAGAAATCATTCTTCCTCCATTGACCTCTGAATTATTACAATCAAAGAACATTTCTTCTTATTATTTAAGTATAATTCTTAGAATTATCTATAAAATATAATATGAGAAATGTTCTTTTTCAATAATATTATTAATCGTACCTAATAATATCATATAATCCATATTTAATTAGGTACTTCTAATTAGGGGAATTAGCAACATCCTCCTCTACCACCGCCGCAGCAGCAGCATATTAATAATATAAGGATTATTATCCAGCAGCAGTCATCACCAAATCCGAAACCACCACATCCTCTGTTCTCTGGCATAGTCTAGACCCCCTTTCTTTTAAAAGAAATATGTTCCTCTTTTGTTGTTCCTTTGTATGGTATATAATATGATGTGGAATTCGGATTGCTACAATTTTTTAAATTTTTTATTGCGTAAAAAAATTGAACAGCAATTTTTCGTGCCGTTTGGCTTTAAGACTAAACACAAATTTTAGTTGCGTAAAATTTGGTATGCGAATAAATATTGATTTTTCAACGTTTTTTCAATCAACTAAAATTTTTTTAAATTTTTTATATAAAATCTATTGACAAGTTTAGAAAAATCTAGTATACTAAATTTCGTCGGAAGAATATGGTCGCTTAGCTCAGCTGGGAGAGCATCTGCCTTACAAGCAGGGGGTCATAGGTTCGAGCCCTATAGCGACCACCATTTTATGGCCCGGTAGTTCAGTTGGTTAGAACGCTAGCCTGTCACGCTAGAGGTCGACGGTTCGAGCCCGTTCCGGGTCGCCATTTTTTTATATGGCTTCATAGCTCAGTTGGTAGAGCAGAGGACTGAAAATCCTCGTGTCAGTGGTTCGATTCCACTTGAAGC
>CALXJX010000006.1 GCA_944388735.1 uncultured Clostridia bacterium | reverse complement strand
ATGTATAAAAATCATTATCTTTTATTGTATAAGCAACAAATTTTGCTAGTTTATCTTCTTCTTTTAATTCTTCATTTGCATTCAAATTATAAACAAAATCTACACATTTTCTAAAATTTTCTTGCCATTCAATAAACCTGTCGCTACCTGTGTCATATATATCTTTTATAATTCTTTTAAATTCCGCATCATCAATAAATTTATTGTTTTGAGTATAACTATATGGCACATAATCTTTTACTAGTTCATAGCCATAAGCATAAAAGAAAGTATTATATGCAGTTTCATAAGTAGTAAAATCTGCATTTAGAAAGTTTATTAAAATCGCTCCTATGCTTTCTACATAGTGAATGTATATAGTAGAAGGTTGTCTTATTATTTCTTTCTTCTTATTTAATTTTGTTTTAGATATATCTTTTTCTAGTTTTAAGAATAGTCTTGTTTCATCATCTGGATCTATTCTATCTCTTTTTACATTATATAAATATAATGGTGTTGCATAATGCTCTTTCTTTTCCTCTAAATCAAACCATATATAGAAGTCATCATATATGTTTACACGAGGTAATTCTCTCATAAATATTCCCCTTTCAAAAATAAATATGAACAATTTTATAAAAATATTTCAAATTGTATTGACAATTAAATTATATCATAGTATAATAACAATGTCAAGCGATATTGTACTATTGTTCACGATAAAGAGTTGCTACAGATAACAACAAATATCAAATGACAACAAGTGAATATTAAATTGACTATTTCAAAAGAATAGCCAATAGGATTTTTATGTTCAAAATCTTGCAAACAAAAAGTCAACCAAATTTGAAAGGAGATATTTAAAGTTGGAAAATCGAGAAAATATTTTAGACTTGTACTTTAATAAACATCTAAAACAAAAAGAAATTGCTACAATAGTTGGTGTTTCTAAACAATATGTTTCAAAAGTAATAAAAGCTGATAGCAGATGTAAAGAAGAAAAACAAACCCGTAAAGATGAAAATGCTATTAAACGAAAAGATTATTTAAAAGAATATTATAAGAATTATGATAGACCAAAGATAGAAGATAATTCTTACGAACAACTACAAGCATTATTATATCAAGATTCATTAGAGTTATCATATTCTAGTAACAATATAAATGACTATGCTTTTGCTAAACATAATTCTAGTATTTATCACAGAGATAAAAACGGAAATTTAAAACTTAACAAAGGTATAAAAGTTGGTAATGATGTTCCAAAAACAATAAATATGAACATTCCTGTTCCAACTCAAAAATACAAATATAGATGTTATAGTATGTAAACAAAGGATTTACTTGAGTAGTAGGTCTTTTTTATTTTGCAAATTTTAAGAAAGGAGGACTATCAAAATGGGTACTATTAAAGAAAACTATCAAATGATGTTTACTACATACCCTGATTTAGTAAACATTCAAGAATTAAAAGAAATGCTTGGAATTGGTGTAAATCTTGCATATAGATTAGTAAGAAATAATACTATTCCATCAATTAAAGTAGGTAGAGAATATAAAATACCAAAAAGAAATGTTATAGCATATCTAACAAAAAATGACTAAAGACTAGATTTTAAACTATTAAAATGGTATTATATTATCAATATTAATAGTAGGTTAAATTAAGTCTGTTATTAAAAGAAAGGAGTTAAAAAATGGTAACAGTAAGCCTACAAGAAAAAAACGGTTTTTATCATGCCGTAGTAAATTATAAAGATGATAATGGAAAAAGAAAACAAAAATGGTTTTCTACAAAATTAAAAGTAAGAGGAAATAAGAAACAAGCTCAAGCAAAAGCTGAAGAAATCAGACAAGAATTTGAAAACAAACTTAATTCTACTCAAAAAAGAAGAAATAATATTGTAAAAACTGATGTATTATTTTTAGATTTTTTAAATGAATGGTTAAAAATTGTAAAGAAAACTATTGAGCCTTCAACTTATAATTCTTATGAGCAAATAGTAAATGATAGAATAACAAAATATTTTACAAAAAATAAAATTAAATTAGTCGATATTCAAGCAATGGATATTCAAGAATATTATAATACTTTGTTTAGTGATGGGCTTTCTGCAAATACAGTTATTCATCATCACGCTATTATAAGAAAAGCTCTGGATTATGCTTATAAAATGGATATTATACAAAATAATCCTGCTGATAAAGTGCAAAGACCTAAAAAAGAACAATATATTGGTAGTTTCTATAATGAAAATGAATTGAACGAATTGTTTGAAAAATCAAAAGATGATCCATTAAATCTTATGATAAGAGTTGCTTCATATTATGGATTAAGAAGAAGTGAAGTTTTAGGTTTAAAATGGGATGCTTTTGATTTTGATAATAAAACAATTACTATTAAACATACCATAACTATTGGAAAAATAGACGGGAAAAGACAAATTTACTCTAAAGATAGAACAAAAAATAAATCAAGTTATAGGACATTACCTTTAATTGATGATATTGCTGATAGATTATTGGAATTAAAAGAACAACAAGAATATTTTAAAAAGGCTTTTGGAAAATCTTATTACAAAAAAGATAAAGAATATGTATTTGTTAAACCTGATGGAAAATTAACAAGACCTGACTATGTATCAGAACATTTTAAAAACTTATTAAAGAAATTAGGATTAAGACATATTCGTTTTCACGATTTAAGACATTCTTGTGCAAGTTTGCTACTAGCTAAAGGTATTCCTATGAAAGCAATACAAGAATGGTTAGGACATTCTAATTTTTCAACAACTGCAAATATATATGCTCATTTAGATAGTAATTCAAAACAGCTTTCAGCTCAAGCAATTACAAGTGCTTTTGAAACAAAAAAAGAAATTGAGGAATGCGACTCTTCAACTTCTTCTAATAAATTAGTGGCTTGTGCAAACTAATTTTGGTGCAGGTAGTGGGAATCGAACCCACACGCCATTTCTGACAATGGTTTTTGAGACCATCCTGTCTACCAGTTCCAGCATACCTGCATATTTAATTAAAATTTATATAAAAATACATTTGGTTAGATTTTGGTTAGATATTTAATAAAAATTAAATTCTACCAAAACCTAAACCTGTATATTTATCAATACTTTTAAGAATTACTATCAAAAAAATCCATTTAGATTTTGAGTCTGCCCCGTCTACCAATTCCAGCACACCGGCAAAAAATAATTACTTTAATATATTAACACATATTTTTTTTATTGTCTAGCAAATTTTAATTATTTTCAAAAAATAATTAAATATAATTGACAAAAAAATAAAAAGAATGTAAAATCAAATAAAACTTAGAAAGTTAAATAGGAGGTGAAAATGTATGAAATATAGATGTACAGTGTGTGGATATATTTATGATGAAGAAAAAGAAGGAGTAAAATTTGAAGAATTACCAGATGATTGGACATGTCCATTATGTGGAGTAGGAAAAGACATGTTTGAAAAAGTAGAAGAATAGTAATTAATGTATAAAAACGTAATTTAAAAGTATAAGAGGAGGGTATTAAAATGGAGCTAAAAGGAAGTAAAACAGAAAAAAATTTAATGGAAGCATTTGCTGGAGAATCACAAGCAAGAAATAAATATACATACTTTGCAAGTAAAGCAAAAAAAGAAGGATATGAACAAATTGCAGCGATTTTCCAAGAAACAGCAGATAATGAAAAAGAACATGCAAAAATGTGGTTCAAATTATTACAAGGTGGAGATATAAAATCAACATTAGAAAACTTACAACAAGCTGCTGAAGGAGAAAACTACGAATGGACAGATATGTATGATAGAATGGCAAAAGAGGCAGAAGAAGAAGGATTTACACATATTGCATTTCTATTCTCAGAAGTTGCAAAAATAGAAAAAGAACATGAGGAAAGATATAAGAAACTAATAGAAAATGTAGAAGGTGGATTAGTATTTAGTCGTGATGGAGATAGAATCTGGAAATGTAGAAATTGTGGTCATATAGTAGTTGGAAAGTCAGCACCAGAAATATGTCCAGTATGTTCTCATCCAAAAGCATATTTTGAAATTAAAGCAGAAAATTATTAATAAGTAAAAAATTTAAAAATAAAAATTCAATTACTGGATAAGTGTCTAGTAATTGTTTTTTTATACAATAGGAAAGTGATATTTCCCTATTGTATAAAAGTCGCTGCGCTCCAACGAATGCACACAATTTTACTGGCGTAAAATTGGCGCAGAACAAATTTACGGAAAGCAAACGAGAGAAGATTAAATTAGTACGAATTTTAAGGCTTTCCGATTTGTTCCAATTAGTATAATATTAAGGTTATCACTTTGCTCTAATTATATGCAATAGTGCTTAGATGTAGTATTTCGAATGTCAGAGGGAAATCATAAATTCCCCTCTGAATTATTACTGCTTAGTTATAGAAAATCAAAAATATGTTTGACATTTTTTTGTTTGTGTGATATGATGAGAAAAAATATGAGAAATGGAGTGAAAAATATGCCAAGAAAAAAGCCAGAACTAAATAAAAGAGAAAAAGCAATTTTAAAATTTATTGAAAAACAAATCATGACAGACGGATATCCACCATCAGTAAGAGAAATAGGAAAAGCAGTAGGATTAAGTTCAACTGCAACAGTACATAATTACTTAGCAAAACTAGAAGAAAAAGGATATATAAAGAAAAAAGATAAAAAAGGAAGAACATTACGTTTATTAAAAGGCGGTTCAGGAGAAACAAAACCAATGTCAAGTAAAGACTTTTATACACAAAAAGAATTAGTTGAAGTTCCAATCATAGGAAAAATCACAGCAGGAGAGCCAATATTAGCAGTAGAAAACGTAACAGACACATTTCCTATTCCAATTGACTTTGTAGGAAATTCAGAAAGTTTCATGCTAACAGTAAGAGGAGAAAGCATGATAGAAGCAGGTATTTTAGACGGAGATTATATTTTAGTAAAAAAACAAAATACAGCAAATAATGGAGAAATTGTTGTAGCACTAATTGGAGATGAGGCAACAGTAAAAACATTTTATAAAGAAAAAGACCATATTAGATTACAACCAGAGAACTCTACTATGGATCCAATAATAGTACCTAATTGTGAAATCTTAGGAAAAGTAGCAGGAGTATTTAGAAAAATGTAAAAAAAATAATTCACATAAAATTCACACATATAATGTTGACAAAAGGCACTGTAAGGAATAAAATTAAAAGACAGTGTCTTTATTGTGTAATAACAGTTTTAGACGATAAAACTCAAATAATTTAAAAAGTTTTAATAGTAAGAAAAAACTAGAGTTTACAGTAGTAACGTAACAATTATATTGAGAAATAATTGTTAAATAAAGGTTTATAGGTAATATTTTAAAAACCTAAATACATTATGTAAGGAGAGAAAAAATGCTAAAATTATTAAAAAATTTGAAAAAATCATTTGCATCAGTAGTAATTATTATCATTTTACTTTGTATTCAAGCAACCGTAGATTTGGCACTTCCAGATTACACCTCTAAAATAGTTAATGTTGGTATTCAATCAGGTGGTATACAAACAGCTGTGCCAGAAGTAATATCTAAAGAAGATATGAATAATATATTGGTATTTACAAAGGATGATAATGAAATTTTAGATAAGTATAAGCTAGTTGGAAATACAATGACAAAACAAGAAGAAAAAACAATAGAAAAATATTTAGGAACTGATTACCAACTAAAACCTAATACTATATATGTTTTAAATGATATAACTGAAGAGCAAGAACAAGAATTAGAAAAAATATTAATGACTCCATTAATGGAAGCAAGTACAGTTACAGAGGAAGAAACTGCTAATAAAATTAAAGAACAAATATTGTTAACCATACCAGAAGAGCAAAAAGCATATATACAAAATATGACTGTTATGGAAATTTTAGAGCAAATGCCAGAAGAACAAAGAGAAACTTTAACAGAAGAGTTTACAAAGCAAATTGACGCAATGTCAGATTCAATTAAAGAACAAGCAGCAATCGCTTCAGTAAAGGAGGTATATGCCAAATTAGGTGTAGACACAAATGAATTACAAAATGATTACATATTATTTACAGGATTACAAATGCTTGGAATAGCATTAGTTAGCATGATATCAGCTGTACTAATTATGTTGCTTTCTTCAAGGGTAGCTGCAAAATTAGGAAAAACATTAAGAGATAAAGTGTTCAAAAAAGTAATTAGTTTTTCAAATAAAGAATTATCAGAATTTTCAACAGCTTCATTAATTACTAGAAGCACAAATGATATTCAACAAATTCAACAATTGATAACAATGTTATTTAGAGTTGTAGTATATGCACCTATAATAGGTGTAGGTGGCTTTGTAAAAGTCTTGACAAATAGTGATAATCAAATGGCATGGATTATAGGAGTGGCAATACTTGCAGTTCTATTTGTTGTAGGAACTTTATTTGTTATAGTTATGCCAAAATTCAAAAAATTGCAAGACTTAATAGACAAACTAAACCAAGTTTCAAGAGAAATATTAACAGGGTTACCAGTTATAAGGGCATTTAATAAAGAAAAGAAAGAAGAAAAAAGATTTGACGGAGCTAATAATGACTTGATGAAAGCAAATATTTTTGTAAATAAAGCAATGTCAATGATGATGCCTTTATTAATGTTAATAATGAATTGTATTACTGTATTAATTGTGTGGGTTGGAGGTCACAATGTAGACCAAGGAATTACACAAGTTGGAGACATGATGGCATTTATTCAATACACAATGCAAATAGTAATGGCATTTTTAATGATTTCAATGATATCAATTATGCTACCAAGAGCAGCTGTTTCAGCAAGACGTATTAATGAAGTTATAGATACAGAACCAAGTATTAAAGATAAGGAAGAGACAAAACATTTTGATAAAAACAAAAAAGGATTAGTAGAATTTAAAAATGTTTCATTCCATTATCCAGATGCAGACACAGAAATATTATCAGATATTAACTTTACAGCAAAACCAGGAGAAACAACAGCTATTATAGGAAGTACAGGAAGTGGAAAATCTACAGTTGTAAATTTATTGCCAAGATTTTATGATGTAACAGGTGGAGAATTACTAATTGATGGTGTAAATGTAAAAGATGTTCCACAAAAAGAGCTAAGAAATATTATAGGTTTTGTACCACAAAAAGGTGTACTTTTCTCAGGTACAATTGAGTCTAATATCAAGTATTCGGATGAAAATATGTCTGATGAAAAAATGAAAGAAGCTGCAGAGATTGCTCAAGCAACAGAATTTATAGAGCAAAAAGAAAAACAATATCAGGATCCAATCTCACAAGGAGGAGGAAATGTTTCAGGAGGGCAAAAACAACGTCTATCTATAGCTAGAGCAATTGCCAAAGATCCAGAAATATATGTATTTGATGATAGTTTTTCAGCATTAGACTTCAAAACTGATAGTCAGCTAAGAGAAGCATTATCTAAGAAAACAAAAAATAAGACAGTAATTATAGTAGCACAAAGAATTAGCACTATAATGAATGCAGAAAAAATAGTTGTTTTAGAAGAAGGAAAAGTTGTAGGAATAGGAACACATGAAGAATTAATGAAAAATAATGAGACATATAGACAGATTGCTTTATCACAATTGTCAGAAGAAGAACTACAAGAGAAAGGAGGAGAATAATATGCCAGGACCAATGGGAGGACCAATGAGAGGTGGACCAGGAAATATGCCACATCAAAAGGCAAAAGATTTTAAGAAAACAACAAAACAGCTTATAAAAGGTTATTTAGCTAAATATAAAATTGCATTGATTATAGTTTTTATATTTGCAATAGGAAGCACTATATTTACAATTGTAGGACCAAAAATATTAGGAAATGCAACAACAGAAATTTTTAATGGTTTAGCTAGTAAGTTATCAGGTGGTGCAGGAGTAGATTTTGGAAAAGTTGGGCAAATTGTAATTACATTAATTATATTATACTTAATTAGTGCATTATTCTCTTTCATTCAAGGATTTACTATGACAAATATAGCACAAAAAGTTACATATAAATTAAGAAATGATATAATTATGAAAATTAATAAGTTACCATTTAAATATTTTGACAAAAAAACGCATGGTGAAGTATTATCTATTATTACAAATGATATCGACACTTTAAGCATGAATTTAAATCAAAGTATTACACAAATAATTACTTCAATATGTACAATCATTGGAATACTAATAATGATGTTTTCTATAAGTTGGCAAATGACTTTAATATCATTAGTTATATTGCCAGTAGCAGCTATTTTAGTGAGAATTATAGTAGGTAAGTCTCAAAGATATTTCCAAAGCCAACAGGAATATTTAGGACATGTAAATGGTCAAGTAGAAGAAATATATGGAGGACTAAATATAGTAAAAGCATTTAATGGTGAAGAAAAAGTAAACAGAGATTTTGAAAAAGCAAATAATGAATTGTATAAATCAGCATGGAAGTCGCAATTTTTATCTGGTATAATGCATCCAGTAATGAATTTTATATCAAATATTGGTTATGTAGGAGTAGCTGTTGCAGGAGGATATTTAGCAATAAATGGAACAATTACAGTAGGAAATATACAAAGTTTTATACAGTATAATAAGCAATTTACACAACCTATTAATCAAATAGCACAAATTTCTGCAATGCTACAAGCTATGGTTGCAGCAGCAGAAAGAATATTTGAATTCTTGGAAGAGCAAGAAGAGTTAGATACTGCAAAAGGCAACATAGATACAGAAAAACTAACCGGTAATGTTACATTTAAAAATGTGCAATTTGGTTATGAACCTGATAGAATGATAATTAATGATTTTAATGCACAAGTTAAAGAAGGACAAAAGATTGCAATTGTTGGACCAACAGGTGCAGGTAAAACAACAATGGTAAAATTATTAATGAGATTTTATGATGTAAATTCTGGAGAAATTTTAGTTGACGGACATAATGTTAAAGATTTCGATAGAGGTGAGCTTCGTAAGATGTTTGGAATGGTTCTTCAAGATACATGGCTATTTGGAGGAACTGTAAAAGATAATATTAAGTATAGTAAAGAAGATGCAACAGATGATGAAGTTATAGAAGCAGCTAAAGCAGCTCATGTACATCATTTTATAAAGACATTACCAAAAGGATATAATTCATTAATAAACGAAGAATCAACAAATATTTCAGCAGGTCAAAAGCAGTTATTAACAATTGCAAGAGTGATTTTAGCAGATCCAAAAATATTAATCTTGGATGAAGCTACAAGTTCAATTGATACAAGAACAGAGATTCAAATTCAATCTGCTATGGATAATTTAATGAAAGGTAGAACAAGTTTTATTATTGCACATAGATTGTCAACAATAAAAAATGCAGATTTGATTTTGGTTATGAATCATGGTGATATTGTGGAACAAGGAACTCATGAAGCTCTATTAGAGAAAGGTGGCTTCTATTCAGAGTTGTATAATTCACAATTTGAAGAAGTCGAAGAATAAACTTACTATTCACAGCTTAAAATTAGTACTTAAAATGTTGATATATTAATATTTCATAAATTTTTCGGCTCAATACAATATTTAAGAATTTGTAAAATGATTTATTGAGCCTCTTTCACTCAGACCCTCTCGTACCTCGAGTACCGTGAACATCCCTCAATAAATCATATAACAAATTCTAAAATATTTCCAATCACATTCAAAATTTACTCAATATTAATATATCAACATTTTTTAGCTTATTATAGAGGCTGTGAATAGTAACGAATTATTACCAAAAAAGACAAAAAATTTTAAAAAAATATTCCATTAAATTACAAAGTATGATATATTAAAAAGCAATAATTATTTGAAAGGAAAACAAATAACATGGGAAAAGGAAAAAGAGAATTAGTAAAAGAACCAAAGAAAAAGAAAACACCAGCTACGAAGAAAAAAACGATAATAAAAACATTAATAATTATATTAGCAATAATTATATTAGGAATTATAGCTTTTATTGCAAATGATTATATAATATTGGATAATAATACAACAACAAACCTTATTATCAACAATAGAAATATTACATCAAACCTAAAAAAAGATGTGTTAATAGAAAATGGAATTATTTATCTATCTAAGCAAGATATAGCAAACTTTTTTGACAAAAATATATATGAAGAACCAGATACAAATCAAATTATAACAACTTATGATAAAAAAATAGCCGAAATAGGATTTGAGCAAAATACTATAAATATAAATGGTTCTGATAAAAAAATATATGCAAGTGCAATAAAAAGAGATGATGCAATATATTTGCCTATATCAGAAATGAAAGATGTATATGGAATAGAAATAGAAAATATAGAAGAAACAAAAGTAGTTACAATTGATTCTATCAGTAGAGAACAAAAAAAGGCAATATTATCTTCTGATGTCGCAGTAAAATCATCAACAAATTTTATAGCAAGAACAGTAGATAGAGTAAAAAAAGGAGAATCAGTTATAGTTATTTCTAACGAAAATGGAAATGCAAGAATTAGAACACAAAATGGAAAATTAGGATATATAAAATCAGATAAATTAGCAAATGAAATTACAGTTCGAGAAAATATGTCAGAAGAAAAACAAATCGAAGGAAAAGTAAACTTAACTTGGGACTATTTTTCAACAGTTGCATCTGCACCAGATAGAAGTGGACAAACTATAGAAGGTGTGAATGTAGTTTCTCCTTCATTCTTCTACTTAGATGACAATGGGAATTTACAAGAAAATGTAGGAGATAAAGGAAGAGCTTATATAGAATGGGCACATAGTAATGGATACAAAGTATGGAGTATGGTCTCTAATGCAGAAGCAGGGCTAACAGTTACTTCTGAGATAATGAATAGTTATGAAAAAAGAAAAGAGCTAATAGAAGATATTGTTAGTAAATGCTTAGAATATGATTTAGACGGAATAAATGTAGATTTTGAAAATATGAAACAAGAAGATAAAGATTTATATTCTAGGTTTATTATAGAATTAACACCTAGATTGAAAGAAATAGGATTGGTAACTTCTGTTGATGTTACAGCCCCAGACGGAGGAGAAACATGGTCTTTATGTTTTGATAGACATGTTATAGGAGATGTGGCAGATTATATTATATTTATGGCTTATGACCAATATGGTGCTTCAAGCACAAAAGCAGGAACAACGGCTGGGTATAATTGGGTAAAATTAAGCTTAGAGAAGTTTTTAAAAACTGAAGAAATTGAACCTGAAAAGATAATATTAGGAATTCCTTTATATACAAGAGTGTGGACAACAGATTCAAATGGAAAAACTACTAGTAAAACTGTAAGTGTAAAAGATGTAGATAGTGTTATCCCAGAAGGCGTAGATAAACAATGGGATGATGACCTGAAACAGAATTATGTAGAGTACATGGATGGAAACAACAAAAAACAGATATGGATAGAAGATATTGCATCATTAAAGGAAAAGGTTAATTTGATAAATGAGAATAATTTAGGAGGAGTGGCTTCTTGGCAGAAAGGAATGGAGACAGAAGAAGTTTGGACAATGCTAAAAGAAGAGCTTGGTTTATAAAAACCGCTTGACAAGGCGGTTTTTCAAATATATAATATTGTAAAAGGACTTTTGGAGGTATTTTGACAAATGCAAAAAGAAAATGTATTTTTTTCAACAGACAATTATGGTAAATTAACAGACGAAGAGATAATATCACAGATAAAACAAGGAGACGAACAAGCTTTAACATATTTATTGAATAAATATAAAGAGCTTGTAAACATGAAAGTTGGAAAATATTTTATGATTGGTGCAGAAAAAGAAGATATTGTGCAAGAAGGAATGATAGGACTTTTTAAGGCTATTAAAACTTTTAATGCAGAAAAACAAAATGCATTTAAAACATTTGCTAATATGTGTATAGAAAGGCAGTTAATTACAGCGATTAAAACTTCTAATAGACAAAAACATGCACCATTAAATTCATATTTGTCATTAAATCTTTCTGCATATAACAATAATGAAGATGATGATAGTGTAGAATTAATAGATACGTTTGATAGTAAAACAATGGAAGATCCATTGGAGACAATTACTAAAAAAGAATATTACGAAGAAATCCAAAAAGTTATTGAAAAGTCATTAAGTAAGTTTGAAAAACAAGTTTTAGAAAGATATATAAAAGGTGAAAGTTATATAGTAATAGCTGAAAAGCTTGATTCACCTGTAAAGTCAGTCGATAATGCTATTCAAAGAATTAGAAAAAAAGCAATAAAGAGTATGTTTAATGAATAATAAATATTTTTGGAGCTTACAACGGGAATCGAACCCGTGACCTCAGCCTTACCAAGGCTGCACTCTACCGACTGAGCTATGCAAGCAACTTAATACATAAAAAATTATAGCATAATAGTAAAGGAAAGTAAATAATTTTTTTAGAATTTAGAATTGTGTTATTGACAATCAGCCAAAAAAGTACTAAAATATGAATGTAAAGCTAATAAGAGAAAAAGTAAAATAAAGGTTACTTATAGAGAAAGTTGGTCAATGGCTGGAAGCCAACTCAAGAAAACATATTTGAAAAACTACCTCTTTAAAGTTTTGGTGAGTAAGCCAAACGTGTAAGATACGTTACAATCTGAAATTAAGTGAAATATAGGATGGAACCGTGTAAAAAATACACTCCTATGGATATATAATCCATTGGAGCTTTTTTTTATACACTAGGAAAGTCATCCTTTCTTAGTGTATAAAAGTCGCTGCGCCCCAACGAATGCATACAATTTTACTTGCGTAAAATTGGCGCAGAACAAATTTACGGAAAGCCAACGAGAAAAGATTAAATTAGTACAAAATAAAAAGCATTTCCAATGAAATAAAAGGAGGAATTTTTATGATTAAAGTAAGTTTAAAAGATGATTCTACTTTAGAAGTAGAAAAAGGAGCAACTATACTAGATGTAGCTCAAAAGATTAGTGAAGGGCTTGCAAGAAATGCTACTTGTGGAGAAGTAGACGGAGAAATTAAAGATTTAAGATATGTATTAAATGAGGACTGTCAAGTAGTAATTCATACATTTAAAGACGACGATTTAGAAGGAAAAAAAGCTTATTGGCATACAACATCACATATTATGGCACAAGCTGTAAAAAGACTATTTCCAAATAGTAAACTTGCAATAGGACCAGCAATTGAAAATGGATTTTATTATGATTTTGATGTAGAAAAACCATTTAGTGATGATGACAAAGCTAAAATAGAAGAAGAAATGAAAAAAATAATTAAGGAAAACATTGAAATAGAAAAATTTTCATTATCTAAAAAAGAAGCTTTAGAACTTATGAAAAACGAACCATATAAGCAAGAGCTTATCAATGAATTATCAGAGGGAGAAGAAATCAGCTTTTATAAACAAGGCGACTTTACAGACCTTTGTGCTGGACCTCATGTTTTAAGTACAGGAAAGATTAAGGCTGTAAAAATATTATCTTCTTCAGGAGCTTATTGGAGAGGTGACGAGCATAATAAAATGTTACAAAGAATTTATGCAATATCTTTTCCAAAAGCGAGCCAAATAGACGAATATTTACAAAAGCTAGAAGAGGCAAGACAAAGAGACCATAGAAGAATAGGTAAAGATTTAGAATTGTTTATGACTCATCCCTTAGTTGGTTCAGGTTTACCAATGTATTTGCCAAATGGTGCTACTATCAGAAGAATTTTGGAAAGATATATACAAGACAAAGAAATCGCAATGGGATATAGTCATGTATACACGCCATCTCTTGCAAATGTTGATTTGTATAAAACATCAGGTCACTGGGACCATTATCAAGAGGATATGTTTCCTGTCATGAAATTAGATAATGAAGAATTAGTTTTAAGACCAATGAACTGTCCACACCACATGTTAGTTTATAAAAATAAAATGCACTCTTATAGAGATTTACCAATTAGAATAGGAGAGCTAGCACATGACTTTAGATATGAAGATAGTGGAAGTGTTTGTGGAATAGAAAGAGTTCGTGAAATGTGTCAAAATGATGCTCATTTATTTGTTAGACCAGATCAAATTAAAGAAGAAGTAGGAAAAGTAGTAGAATTAATACTTTCTGTATACAAAGATTTTGGATTTAAAGATTATGAATTTAGATTATCATTAAGAGATAAAAACGATAAGCATAAATATTTTGATGATGATGAAATGTGGGAAAAAGCAGAAAATCAGTTAAGAGAAATTCTAACAGAATTAGGAATTAATTTTTACGAAGCAGAAGGAGAAGCAGCTTTTTATGGTCCTAAATTAGATGTTCAATTAAAATCATCAATAGGACATGATGTAACAGTTTCAACATGCCAATTAGATTTCTTATTACCAGAAAGATTTAAGCTAGAATATATAGGAGAAGACGGAGAAAAACATAGACCTGTTGTTATTCATAGAGCGATTCTTGGTACATCAGATAGATTCATGTGTTTCTTAATAGAAGAAACAAAAGGTGCATTCCCTGTATGGTTGTCACCTACACAAGTAAAAATATTACCAATTACAGATAATCAACATAAATATGCTCATAAATTACAAGATGAATTTAGAAAAGAAGAAATTAGAGTAGAAGTTGATGATAGAAATGAAAAAATAGGGTATAAAATTAGAGAAGCACAACTTGAAAAAGTTCCATATATGCTAGTTGTTGGACAGAAAGAGGTTGAGGAGAATTTAGTTTCTGTTCGATCTAGAGAAAATGGAGACGAAGGGAATATGAAAGTTGATGAATTTATAGAAAAAATAAAAAAAGAAATAAAAAATAAGACTAAATAAAAAATTTTAATATTAAGTGATTTATAATTATTATATTTTGCTTATATTAAATTTTAACAAAGCATAGGTTTATGGGCAACCTTTTAAAAACCCAAATATATATTATACAAGGAGTATAAATTATTTGAGATGAAATTAGGAATAGTAGGTTTACCAAATGTAGGAAAAAGTACATTATTTAATAGTATAACAAAGGCAGGTGCAGAATGTGCAAATTACCCATTCTGTACAATAGAACCTAATGTAGGTGTTGTACCAGTGCCTGATGAAAGATTAGATAAATTGACAGAAATGTATCACCCTCAAAAAACGACACCCGCTGTTATTGAATTTGTAGATATAGCAGGACTTGTTAAAGGAGCAAGTAAAGGTGAAGGATTAGGAAATAAATTTTTGTCACATATTCGTGAAACAGATGCTATTGTAGAAGTGGTAAGATGTTTTGAGGATTCAAATGTTGTACATGTTGACGGAAGTGTGAACCCAGTAAGAGATATTGAAACCATTAATTTAGAATTAATATTCGCTGATATAGAAACTGTAAATAAAAGATTAGATAAAGCTAGAAAAAATTTGAAAGCAGATAAGAAATATCAGGAAGAAATAGATTTGTTAGAAAAGATTTTAAAAACATTGGAAGAAGGAAAGTCAGCAAGAACATTAGATTTTAATGAAGATGAGCAAGTTTTAGTAAAAGAAATGTTTTTATTAACAACAAAACCAATATTATACATTGCAAATGTTTCTGAAGAACAATTAGAAGATGCAGATAATGATAAATTTGTAAAACAAGTAAAAGATTATGCATTAAACGAAAAAGCGGAAGTTATTCCTTTGTGTGTAAAAATTGAAGAAGAATTATCTAGCTTAGAGGAACAAGATAAAAAAGAAATGCTAGAAGCACTTGGATTAGATGAATCTGGATTGGACAAAGTCATTAAAAAAAGTTATGATTTATTAGGATTAATGTCATTTTTAACGGCAGGAGAGCCAGAAGTAAAAGCATGGACAATAAAGAAGGGAACAAAAGCACCACAAGCTGCTGGGAAAATACATTCAGATATTGAAAGAGGATTTATAAAAGCAGAAGTTGTCGGCTTTGACGATTTAATAAGAGAAGGTTCAATGGTAGCTGCAAGGGAAAAAGGGTTGGTACGTTCAGAAGGAAAAGAGTATATCATGCAAGATGGAGACATTGTGCTATTTAAGTTTAATGTATAATATGTCGAAAAATAAATGTAACGAAGCTGTAATATAATTGTAAAATAAAATAATGAAAAAACTATTGACTTATTATATGAATAAGTATATTATAGAAATAGAAAAACAAATGAACAAACTAGTATATCGAATAAAACTTGCAATTATTGTAATTTTGTTGTATAATAATTTGCAGTTGTAGAATAATAATAAAGGATATACTAATAAGTAAGGAGAGATAATATGAAAAAATCAGTAGCAATGAAAATGTTTTTAATTATGTTAATATCTGTAATCTGCATTTCAATGACAAGTTTTGTATCTGCAACAGATATTGAAGATTTAGATAATGTTGAAGACTTAGATTTAACATCTAATTCAGCAAATAATACATCATCAGGAAATACAGCAGGTAATAATACATCAGGAAATAATTCAAATAACACCAATAGAACAAATACAGGATTATCAACAAATTTAATTTCATCAGGAAATAATACAAGAGGAAATACTAATGCAACAAATACAAATTTACCAAAAACAGGTATAGGAGATTCAATGCCAACTGTCTTATTAGTAGTAGTTTTTGGAATATCAGCAATATATGCTTATAAAAAGATAAAAGATTATAGAAATATATAAAAATTAAAAGTAAAGATATAGATATTAGATATAAAATAACATTATCAAGCATTGAAAAGAAATTTAGAAAGTACATTATTGTACTTTCTTTTTTGCCTTAATAATAATTCTATTATTGTTAATATTATTACAAGTAATTAATGTTAATTCATAAGAATTAGAAAGTTTATCATAAATTGGAGACAAATCATTTTCTTCTACTTCATAATTTTTGATTACAGTATAGAAAAAACTATTACCAAAATTGTCGTGAATTATAATTTCATCATCATAATTTAGAGACGGAATGTGGCTAAAAAATTTGTCATTATCATAATTATGACCAGCAATACATAAATTACTATTTTTATCTGGCATTTCTCCATAAAATCTGCATGGAGATACTTTTAATAAATCATCACTTAATTCGGAAAAGATAGGGTAGAATAAATTTATTTTAGGAATTTCTATGACTCCAATAACTAAACTGTTAGATGATATATTATCAGTTTGATTATTAATGCTTTCATTTGATGCTGAGTGGTTATTGGAAGAATATAATTTAAGTATGTTATAATTTTTGATTAGAGAATTAGAGAATTTTTCCCTTTTATCTAGTTTAATTTTGTAAAATATATAAAAACCCGCAAAGATTAATATTGCAATAACAGATAATATAAGCTGAATTTTAAAAAATTTCTTTTTGTTTATTGTTTTGCTTTTTAAATTTGTTATCAGTATTTGATTCATTAAATTATATACACCTCAATTAATATTTTTAATCTAATTTTTAAAAATATTCATGAATTTAGTAAAACCTGCTTGCATTTTGAAAAAAACATGATATAATATTAAACAATTAATAAAAGTCGAAAAACAATAGTCAGGACACGGTAAATGGCACAATATCTTAAAAGAGAGCCCGAGGTAGCTGAAAATTGGGAAAGTAAAAGTCATTTATTATCACCTAACTGTTATTATACTGAAACTAGTAAGTATAGTCGTAAATCTGCGTTAAAGATAAATAAGAGGGTTAATTAGATTAAATATTATCATAATATATATAAACTTTTTGATAATTGATAAAAAAATTAATCAAATTAGGTGGTACCGCGGAATGAGAAGCTATTTCGTCCTATTTTATGTAGGATAAAATAGCTTCTTATTTTTATACAATAGGAAAGTCATCCTTTCCTATTGTATAAAAGTCGCTGCGCTCCAACGAATGCACACAATTTTACTTGCGTAAAATTGGCACAGAACAAATTTACGGAAAGCCAACGAGAAAAGATTAAATTAGTACGAATTTTAAGGCTTTCCGATTTGTTCCATTAGAGTTAATTGTATTTCCTATTTTGAAAGTTATAAAAAAATAAAGGAGGAATTTTTATGTACAAAAAAGTTGAATTGCAAAAAGGTTTTGTAGGAATGGAAAACGATGTAGCAAAAATGTGGAAGGATAAAGACATCATAAAGAAAAGCCTTAATGGAAATCAAGGGAAAAGATATTTTACATTTTATGACGGACCACCAACAGCAAATGGAAAACCACATGTTGGACATATCGAGACAAGGGTTATAAAAGATTTAATTCCTAGATATAAAGTAATGAAAGGATACAGAGTAATTAGAAAAGCAGGTTGGGATACACATGGATTACCAGTAGAACTTGAAATAGAAAAAAAACTAGGAATTTCAGGAAAACAGCAAATAGAAGAATATGGTGTTGAAAAATTTGTTAAGCAATGTAAAGAAAGTGTATTTGAATATGTTCATTTATGGGAAGAAATGACTAATAAAGTCGGATTTTGGGTAGATATGGAAAATCCTTATGTTACATATCATAATGAATATATTGAATCTGTATGGTGGGCACTAAAACAAATGTGGGAAAAAGGGCTTCTTTATGAAGGGCATAAAGTTATGCCATATTGTCCAAGATGTGGAACAGCATTATCATCACATGAAGTAGCACAAGGATATAAAGATGTAAAAGATTTAACATGTATTGCAAAATTCAAAGTTGTTGACGGACAAAAATTTGACAAAGATACATATATTTTAGCATGGACAACAACACCATGGACATTACCATCAAACTTAGCTCTTTGCGTAAATAAATCTTATGAATATGCTGAAGTAAAAGCTAATATTGGAACAGATGATGAACCAATATATGAAAATTATATTTTAGCAAAAGACTTAATAGAAACTGTATTAAAAGAAACACCTTATGATTTAATAAAAACATTTAAAGGTGAAGAATTATTAGGAACAAAATATGAAAGATTAATGCCATTTGGAAAAGTTGAAGGAAAAGCTTTTGAAGTTATTCATGGAGACTATGTAACATTAACAGACGGTACAGGAATAGTTCATATAGCACCTGCTTATGGTGAAGATGATAGCATAGTTGCTAAACAAAATGGAATAACATTTATTAATTTAGTAGATAGAGAAGGAAAATTTGTAAAAGATGTAGAACCATTTGCTGGAAGATTTGTAAGAGATTGTAATGAAGATATTTGTAAATGGTTAAAACAAGAGAACAAATTATTTAGCAAAGAAAAACATTTGCATTCATATCCACACTGCTGGAGATGTGATACACCATTATTATATTATCCAAAAGAAAGTTGGTTTGTTGCTATGAGTAAACTAAGAGATGAATTAGTTGAAAACAATAGCAAAGTTAATTGGTATCCAGAAACAATCAAAACAGGAAGATTTGGAAAATTCTTAGAAAATGTTATAGACTGGGGAATCTCAAGAGATAGATATTGGGGAACACCACTTCCAATCTGGACTTGTGAAGACGAAAACTGTGGACATCAAGAATGTATAGGTTCTATTGCAGAACTAAAAGAAAAGGGAATTGACGTACCTGAAGATATCGAATTACATAAACCATATATAGATGCAGTAGAATTAAAATGCCCAAAATGTGGTAAAAAAATGCATAGAGCAAAAGAAGTAATAGATTGTTGGTTTGATTCAGGTTCAATGCCTTTTGCACAATGGCACTATCCATTTGAAAATAAAGAAATGTTTGACAATAACTTTCCAGCACAATTCATTTCAGAAGCAATAGATCAAACAAGAGGCTGGTTTTATACATTAACAGCAGTAGGAACAGCGTTATTTGGAAGAACACCATTTGAAAATTGTATAGTTTTAGGACATGTATTAGATGAAAAAGGACAAAAAATGTCTAAATCAAAGGGAAATGGTGTAGATCCAATGGAACTATTAAACACAGTAGGAGCAGATAGCACAAGGTGGCATTTCTATACATGTAGTGCACCATGGTTACCTACACGATTATCTTTAGATAATGTAAAAGAAACTCAAAGAGGATTTTTAAGTACATTGTGGAATGTGTATTCATTCTATGTACTATATGCAGAAATTGATAAATTTAATCCATTAGAATATAAAGATTTTAAAATAACAAATGTTATGGATAAATGGATTATATCAAAGTTAAACACATTAATAAAAGACGTAGACAACAAACTAGAAAACTATGATATAACAGGAGCCGCAATCGAAATAGAAGAATTTACAGATAGCTTATCAAATTGGTATGTTAGAAGAAATAGAGAAAGATTTTGGAGCCAAGAATTAACAGATGATAAAATTGGTGCTTATGTAACATTATATAAAGTATTGGTAGACTTGTGTAAGATATCAGCACCATTTGTACCATTTATAACAGAAGAAATATATCAAAATCTAGTAGTAGGGTTAGATAAAACAGAGCCAGAAAGTATACATTTATGTTCATGGCCAGAAGTAGATGAAAAAGTAATAGATAAAGAATTAGAAAAAGAAATGGATTTAGCATATAAAATTGTAAAATTAGGAAGAAGTGCTAGAAATTCTGTAAATATCAAGAACAGACAGCCATTATCAGAAATGTTAATTTCAATAGACACACTTCCAGAATACTATGCAGACATTGTAAAAGAAGAATTAAACGTAAAAGAAGTAAAACTAGGAGCAGAAATGTCAGAGTATGTAAATTTTGAAATAAAACCAAATTTACCAGTGTTAGGAAAAGAATATGGAAGGCTAATACCTAGAATAAAAGAAGAAATCGCTAAGAAAAATCAAATGGACTTAGCAAATACTGTGAAAAATGGCGGAGTAGAATACATTGAAATTGATGATACTCAAATTGGATTGAATTCTGAAAACTTACTTGTAACAATGCAAGGAAAAGAAGGATTTGCCTTCAGTGGGGAAGGTGAAATTGGAGTTGTATTAGATACAACAATAACACCAGAATTAGAAGAAGAAGGAATTCTAAGAGAAGTATTATCAAAAGTACAAAATATGAGAAAAGATAGCGGATTCGAAGTTCTAGACAGAATTAACTTATATGTAACTGGTAATGAAAAAGTAGAAAATATTATGAGGAAGTTTGAAGATATAATTAAACATGATACTTTGGCTAATAATATTATTTACGAAGCAGAAAGAAAAGGATATGTTGACACAAATATTAATGGGGAAAATTTGAAGATTGAAGTGGAACGTTAGGAATATTCCAAAACGTTCCTTTTTGCAACTTGTTGTTACTATTGTTGTAATAGTTCAGAGGTCAAAAGGGAATTTATGATTTCTTTCGTAATCTTCTCGGCTTGTTACATAAATTATAAATTCTAAGCTTTAAATAACCGAGCCTCTCGTTGTTCACGCTTCCTCAGTTATTTAAAGCTAAGAATTTATACATTTATTTCACGGCACATTTGAAGCTTACTCAAGAAATCATAATTTCCCTTTTGACCTCTGAACTGTTACTTATTCACAGTCTCTATAATAAGCTAAAAAATATTAATATATCAACATTTTAAATAGCGATTTTTAGTTTTGAATAGTAACGAACTGTTAGCGATTGTTAATATAATTCTGAAAAACGAATTGAAAATGAAGAAAATTTATGATAGTATAAGTATAAAAATTCGAGACAAAAATACAGAAACAAAAAGCAAAGAGATAAAATAGAGATAATTTTTTACAGATAATTTAGACTTTTTCAAAATAAAATAGTATTTGAAGAAAGGGATATAAATAAAAATGAAAAATAACAAAAAAATAGTAATAGCAACAAATAATCCAGGAAAAATAAAAGAAATAAAAGAGATATTAAAAAATTATGAAATAATATCATTAAAAGAAATAAATTGCAAGACAGATGTCATAGAAGACCAAGAATCATTTGAAGGAAATGCAAAGAAAAAAGCAAAAGAAATATCAGAAGTTGTAAAGATGCCTTGTATAGCAGATGACAGTGGGCTATGTATAGACATATTACAAGGATGGCCAGGAATATATACAGCAAGATTTTTAGGAGAAGAAGCCACACAAGAACAAAGAAATAGCTATATATTAGAAAAAATGAAAAAATTTAAAGATGATGAAAGAAAAGCAAGAGTAAAATGTTGTATGGCATATTATGAGGACGGAAAATACATTATTGGAAAAGGAGAAATAGAAGGAAAAATAGCAAATGAAAAAAGAGGAAAAAATGGATTTGGATTTGATGAAATCTTTGAAATAAATAATGGGAAAACATTTGCGGAACTTTCATCAGAAGAAAAAAATGAAATCAGCCATAGAAAAAAAGCACTACAAGATTTAAAAACAAAGCTAGAAAAATACGAATAGTTTGAGAAAGGAGAGTATGAATATTTAATAAATATGTCATACGAAAAAAATGATGTCAGAAACTAAATGGACAAAAGAACAAGAACAAGCAATATATAAAAAAGGCTCTAATATATTAGTAGCTGCTGCAGCACGGCAGTGGAAAAACAGCAGTATTAGTTGAAAGAATAATAAATAAGATAATAAATGAAAAGATAGATATAGATAGAATATTAGTTGTAACATTTACAAATGCAGCTGCATCAGAAATGAGGGAAAGAGTATTAAATGCTATTTATAAAAAATTAGAAGAAGAGCCAGAAAATGAAAATCTACAAAGACAAATAACATTATTAAACAAGGCAAGTATAAGTACAATAGATTCATTTTGTTTAGAAATCGTAAAAAATTATTTTTATGAACTAGATAATATATCACCAAATTTTAGAATCGCAGATACGACAGAAATAGAGCTATTAAAACAAGAAATTATAGAGGAAATATTTGAGAAAAAATATGAAGAGCAAGATGAAAGTTTTCTAAAGTTAATAAATATATACACTAGTTATAGAGATGATACACCATTAAAAGAATTAATCTTAAAAATATATACATATATTCAAAGTAATCCGTTCCCTAAGAAATGGTTGGAAGAAAAAATAGAATTATTTAATATAGGAGAAAGACTACAAGAAGATTTTAGTAAGACAATCTGGGGAGAAGAATTAATAAAAGAATTGAACGAAGAATTAATAGATGACATATCAACATTAAAAAATATAGAAAAAAAACTATTATTAGATACTGAACTAGAAAAATTTTGGCAAACAATAAGAAATGATATAGATATGTTGGAAACATTGCAGTGTAATTTGGATAATTGGAATAAAGCATTTGAAATCAGTCAAAATATGAAATTTGTTACATGGCCAAGGCAAAAAATAGAATCAGATATTAAAGAACAAGCAAAAGAAATTCGTACACAAGTAAAAGCAAAGTTAAATAAAAAAATAAATAAAATAATGATTTGTAATTCACAAGAAGCTAATAAGGACATCTATGATATGTATGATATATTAAAAAAATTGCAAAATCTTATTTTAGAATTTGATGAAATTTTTAGTAAAAAGAAAAGAGAAAAAAATATAGTTGATTTTAATGATATAGAACATTTTGCTTTAAAAATACTACTAAAAGAAGATGAAAATGGAAATCTAAAGCAGACAGAGGTGGCAAAAAAATATCAAGAGAAATTCCAAGAAATAGCAATTGATGAATATCAGGATAGTAATTTAGTACAAGAATATATATTGACAGCAATTTCAAATGAAAAAAATATATTTATGGTAGGAGATGTAAAACAAAGTATATATAAATTTAGACAAGCTATGCCGGAGCTATTTTTACAAAAGTATGAAAGTTATGAAAAAAATCAAGAAAGCCGAGAAAATATAGACGTAAATTCAGATAAGACAAATCCAAACAGTCAGACGAACCTGTCCCTTTTGGCACAAAATTGCCAAACGAACCCGTCCCCAATGGCAATACAGCTATTCAAAAATTTTAGAAGTAGAAAAAATATATTAGACTTTACAAATATGATTTTTGAAAATATTATGAGTAGAGAACTAGGAGATATAGATTACAACCAAGATGAATATTTGAATTTAGGTGCTAATTATGAAGATACAAATCAAGATTTAAAAACAGAAATCTATGTATTAAATTTGAAAGAAAATGATGCTGATGAAAATAATTATACAAAAGAATATGTAAATGATAAAAATAGTTCAAGTAGTGAAATTTACGAATATGAAAGCGAAGAAACTGAAGAAGAACAAGAAAAAGAAGAAGATAGAATAGAAAATATTGAACTAGAGGCGAAGTTTGTAGCAAATAAAATAAAAAGCTTAATAAACGAGAAATTTCAAGTATTTGATATAAAGAAAAAAGAGTTTAGAAATATAAGTTACAAAGATATTGTAATTTTATTGAGATCAACAAAAGAAACTGCACCAATTTATGAGCAAGAACTGATAAATTTAGATATTCCTGTTTTTTCTGATAGCTCGCAAGAATATTTAGATTCTATTGAAATACAAACTATGATGAATTTGCTAAAGATTATAGATAATCCAATGCAAGATATACCACTAGTTGCAATTTTAAGGTCTAGTATAGGCGGATTTACAGATGATGAACTTGTAAGAATAAGATTATCAGATAAATATGATAATTTTTATACATGTTTACAAAAAGCAAAAGTTGATGTAGATGAAAAATTAAAAAATAAGATAGAAAATTTTTTAAATAATCTTGATTGTTGGAGAGAAGAACAAGAATTTTTAGCATTGGATGAGCTTATATGGAAAATATATTCAGATACAGGTTATTATAATTATGTAGGATTAATGCCAAATGGTTTTCTAAGACAAGCAAACTTGAAAATGCTTTTTGAAAGAGCGAAACAATATGAAACAGCAAGTTTCAAGGGATTATATAATTTTATACATTTTATTGAAAAATTAAGATTAAATAGTGGAGATATGAGTTCTGCAAAATTGATTGGAGAAAATGATGATGTTGTAAGGATTATGAGTATTCATAAGAGTAAAGGACTTGAATTTCCGGTTGTATTTTTATCTTGTACAGGAAAGCAGTTTAATTTAATGGATTTAAATAAAAATGTATTATTACATCAAGATATGGGAATAGGAGTAAAATATATTGATTATGAGAGACAAGTACAATATGATACTCTTAGTAAAGTTGCTATTAAAAGTAAAATATTAACAGAAAGCTTGTCTGAAGAGATGAGAATTTTATATGTAGCTTTAACAAGGGCAAAAGAAAAATTGATTATTACAGGTGTTTCAAAAGATTTTGAAAAAGAAATGAAAAAAATGCAAGATGAAGTATATCAATATAAGAAGATAGATAATAAAATAAATCCTATTTTGCTAAAGAAATATAAAAGATATTTGGATTGGATTTTGTTAACATACTGTTATGAAAAACCAGGAGTGGATAATATTGTTTTACTTATTCCGAAAAATAAGAAAGATATTATGAAAAGTTTTGAGAAAGTAGAAAAAGAAGAAATAGATGTTATGCAGATATTAAAAAATACTAAGGTGGAAGAGAAAGAATTAAATTATTTAAAAGATAAAATTGAATGGAAATATTCTTTTGAAGTCGATACAAAAATACCAACTAAAACATCTGTTACCAATATAAAACAAATGAAAACTCACATACATTCTCTTAAAGAAATTGGAGAAAGGAATTTAGGTGAAATGAAAAATGGAAATGATAATAATTTTGTAAAAAAAGAATTTGATTTTCCTACTCCTCAATTTTTAAGGACTGATAAAAATGAAAAATTGTCAGGAGCTCAAAAAGGAACTTTAATACATTTATGTATGCAAAGATTAAATGTAAATATAGATTATGATTTGAGTAAAGTTAATGAATTGATAAAGGGTTTACAAGAAAGACAAATTATAACTCAAAAAGAAGCTGAAAATATAAATGCTTTTAAAGTATTGAAATTTACTAAATCTCATATATGGAAAGAGCTGAAAAATGCTAAGAAAATATGGAGAGAACAACCTTTTTACACTAACATTCCAGTAAATGAGATTTACGAGGAAAAGTCAGATGAGAATATATTAGTACAGGGAATTATAGATTTATATTACATAAATGAAAATGATGAATTGATTTTAGTGGATTATAAAACAGATTACATAGAGGAAGAAAGGCAACTAGTTGAGAGATATAATACACAACTAGATTTATATAGACGAGCTTTAGAACAAGCTTTAGACAAAAGAGTTGCTAAAACATACATATATTCTACTTGTTTAGAAAAAGAAATATTGCTATAATATTGTAGAATTATATAGTAATTAATACAATGAAAATATAATAAAATATATTGCTACTAGGAAGGGAGATTTTTTAAATGACAATGCAAGAAGTAAGGGAATATTTAGATAGAAAAATAGATAATAATCCAAATGAATTAATAATAACTTTTTATGAGGCTAGAATAAAGCTGAATTTATCAGAAGAGGAAACAGATGCTTTGCTGGCTCACTGTAAGACTAGACTTGAAAATATAGGTTATCAAGTATTTTTTACCGGGGCAAAGTTTTCATATAATGGAGAGAATAGAGTAGTTAAAGATAATGAACTAATGGTAGCCATAAAAGCTTGAAAATATGGGATTTATTTGCTATAATATTAGTATATTTTAGGAAATGGAGTAAAATAAATGGAGAGATTAAAAACATTTTTAATATATGCACTATTGATTATAGGATTTTTTATACTTTCAGAATTTCTAATTAACGTAGGATTAAATTCAACATATAAACCAATAGAAAGAAAAGATGAAATAAGTCAAATTACTATATATCAAGCAGAGGCAACATTAGTAAATGGTAGAATAAGAGGTGTTGTTACAAATTCACAACCTGATGAATTAAATAATAAATTTATTAAAATTGATTTTTATTCAGAAAGAGATGTGTTTTTAGGAAAAAAATATGTAGCTTTAGAGGATATTCAACCAAATGAAACCAAAAGCTTTGAAGTGTTTTTTAAACTTGAAGATGTAGAGCATTACTCAATGAGTATTGTTGATGAAAGAGAAGAGGGAGAGATTGAATTAATTCCAGAGGAGTTTACAAAGCCAGAGATTATTTTATTAACAATATTTACAATGCTAATTCTTTGGTAATAATTTTATATGTGAAAAAAATAGAAAAATGAGACCTTAATATTAAGTAAAAAATTTAATGTTAGGTCTTATTTCTTATACAATGATAAATATAAGAAGGATTCCTCAATAAATCATATAACAAATTCTAAAATATTTCCAATCACATTCAAAATTTATTCAATATTAATATATCAACATTTTTTAGCTTATTATAGAGGCTGTGAATAGTAACATAAAAAGACAAGATTCCCTGCTTTTTTTGTAAAAAGTATTGACAAAATCAAAAAAATAGTGTAAAGTATATTAGCATTACAAAAACGAAAGAAGGTAGTAATATGGATGAAAAAGTGGAAATAAGCATATTGTGTGAAATATATGGAAAACTTTTAACAGAAAAGCAAGAAGAATTCATCGAAGATTACTACAACAATGACTTGTCACTATCAGAAATTGCAGAAAACAATAATATTACAAGACAAGCTGTAAGAGACATAATAAAGAAAGGAGAGAAAAAACTTTTCGAATACGAAGAAAAGCTACATTTTATGAAAAGGATGTTAAATCAAGAAAAAAGAATCGAAAAAGTTTTATCAGAATTAACAAAAATACAAAAAGACTACTCTGATGAGCAGATTGCAAGTGTTTTAGAAAATATAAAAAAAGAATTAAATTGTCTAGTATAATATATTTACAAATCAAGACAATTTAGTACCTAAGAAAGGGAGAGATAAAAATGGCTTTTGAAGGATTATCTTCTAGATTACAAGAAATAACAAGAAAATTAAGAGGAAAAGCAAGAATTACAGAATCAGACTTAAAAGAAATGCTAAGAGAAGTAAAACTTGCACTTTTGGAAGCTGATGTTAACTATAAAATTGTAAAAGAATTTATAGCAACAATTCAAGAAAAAGCACTTGGTCAAGATGTATTAAAATCCTTAACACCAGGACAACAAGTAATAAAAATAGTAAAAGACGAATTAGTAGAATTGCTAGGTGGAACAGAAAGCAAAATAAACTTTACACCAAATCCACCAACAGTAATAATGCTAGTTGGACTTCAAGGATCAGGAAAAACAACAACAGCTGGAAAACTTGCAAACTTATTGAGAAAACAAGGAAAAAAACCACTATTAGTAGCATGTGATGTATATAGGCCAGCAGCTATTAAGCAACTTCAAGTAGTAGGAAAGCAATTAAATATACCTGTATTTGCAAATGAAACATCAAAAGATGTTGTACATATTGCAAGACAAGCGATGTCGTTTGCAATGTCAAAGTTAAATGATGTTGTTATACTTGATACAGCTGGTAGATTGCATATAGATGAAGCTTTAATGGACGAATTGAAAAATCTAAAAGCAAACATTAAACCACACGAGATACTATTAGTAGTAGATAGTATGACAGGACAAGATGCGGTAAATGTATCAGAAAAATTTAATGAAGCACTTGGAATAGACGGTGTAGTACTAACAAAATTAGATGGAGATACTAGAGGTGGTGCTGCATTATCTGTAAAAAAAGTAACAGGAAAGCCAATCAAATTTGCAGCAACAGGAGAAAAATTAAGTGATATTGAAGTATTTCATCCAGATAGAATGGCTCAAAGAATACTTGGCATGGGAGATATCTTATCTGTTATAGAAAAAGCAGAAGAAAGTTTTGATTTAGAGCAAGCAGAAAAATTAGAAAAGCAATTAAAGAAAAAAGAACTAGACTTAGACGACTATCTGGCACAAATCAGACAAGTTAAAAAAATGGGTTCATTTTCATCATTATTGAAAATGATACCTGGAATGAATCAAATAAAAGATTTGAAGGTTGATGATAAAGAATTTGCAAAGATAGAAGCAATTATCTGTTCAATGACTAAAGAAGAAAAAAGAGACACAAGACTTTTAAATGCTAGTAGAAGACAACGTATAGCAAAAGGTAGTGGAACAAGTGTACAAGACATCAATAAGTTTATAAAATCTTTTGAAATGACGCAAAAAATGATGAAAAAGATTAAAAGTAATAAAGGCGGAATGAAAAAGATGTTAAATGGAATTGATGAAAATTCATTAAAAAATATGTTCCATTAGAATAACTGTATAAAGTATTTAAGTCTATTATTAAGAAAATGAAATAAAAAATGTAATAATTATTTTTAGAGCCAAAAGTATTGCGTAATGCAAAATTGTATTAAAAAATTATTATAAATTATTATTAAGTTATTAAATTTTTAAATTTATATAAATATTTAAGTATTATGAGGCAAAAACAAAATTTAAGTATATCAATATAAAAATTTTGTTTTAAAACAACATTTATCAAGACTTGTAATACTTGCTAAAATTTTTGGAGGTGAAAAGTAATGGTAAAAATCAGATTACAAAGACAAGGAAAGAAGAAGGCTCCATTTTATCACATTGTAGTAGCAGACTCAAGAAGCCCAAGAGATGGAAAAATAATTGAACAAATAGGAACATACAATCCTATGACAGAGCCATCAACAGTAGTAATAGACAAAGAAAAACTTGAAAAATGGATGAAAAATGGTGCAAGACCAACAGACACAGTAAAAGACTTAATAGCAAAAGCCTAAAACAACAAAAGCAAAGACTAAAATGGAGGAATAAGAATGAAAGATATTTTACAAACAATAATTTTGAATTTAGTAGATAAAAAAGAAGAAGTTGAAGTAAAAGAACTTGACGGAGAAAAATCTATTATATTTGAAGTAAAAGTAGCAGAAGGCGATATGGGAAAAATAATAGGAAAACAAGGAAGACTTGCAAAATCTATTAGAACTGTAATCAAAGCAGTAGCAAATAAAGAACAAAAAAGAGTTTCAGTAGAATTTATAGGATAATAGGAGAGAATATGGTTTCATATTTAGAAATAGGTCAAATAGTTAATACATTTGGTATAAATGGAATGGTAAAAGTAAAACCATTCACAGATGATATTAAAGAATTTGAGTATTTGAAAAAAATATATATTGAAAATAAAAATAGTAAAAAAGAATATCAGATAGAAGAAGTAAAATATCATAAAGATATGGTAATGCTAAAACTAAAAGGCGTAGATAAAATAGAAGAAGCTGAAAAGCTAAGAAATCATTTTATTACAATATCAAGAGAAGATGCAATTCCTTTGAACGAAGGAGAATACTATATTGTAGATTTGCTAGATTCAGAAGTTTATACAGAAGACGGAAGCAAGCTAGGAATTTTGGAAGATATTTTTAATACTGGAAGTAATGATATATATGTTGTAAGAGATGAACTAGGAAAGCAAATACTTCTTCCAGCAATAGAAGAAGTAATAAAAGAAATAGATATACATAATAAGAAAATAATAGTTCATTTGATAGAAGGATTACAATAATGGAGGAAAAAATGAAATTTGATGTTTTAACGCTTTTTCCAGAAATGTTTACACCACTAAAACAAAGCGTAATAGGAAAGGCAATAGAAAAAAATCTAATAGAAATAGAAATAATAAATATTAGAGATTTTTCTAAGAATAAACATAAAAAAGTAGACGATACTCCTTATGGCGGAGGACCAGGAATGGTAATGATGCCAGATATTGTATACGATGCCTATAAATCAGTAAAAAAAGAAAACTCAAAAGTGATTTATATGTCGCCACAAGGAAAAACATTAAATCAACAAAAAGTTCAAGAACTGTCAAAAGAAAAACATTTAATAATATTATGTGGTCACTATGAAGGTATAGACCAAAGGGTACTTGACAAAATTGTAGATGAAGAAATATCTATTGGAGACTATGTATTAACAGGAGGAGAAATTCCTGCAATGGTATTAATAGATAGTGTTAGTAGATATATAGAAGGAGTTCTAAAAAAAGATTCTATACAAGAGGAAAGCTTTTCAAATGGCCTTTTAGAATATCCACAATACACTAGACCAGAGATATTTGAAGGTGAAAGAGTACCAGAGATATTACTTTCAGGCCATCATGAAAATATAGATAAATGGAGAAAAGAACAGTCTTTGAAAATAACAAAACAAAAAAGGCCTGATTTAATAAAAAAGAAAAAGGAGAACACTTGAGCAAAGGTCATCAGCAAATTATAAGGGAGAGTATATATCTTAACCCAAGTGAAGATGATTTAAAAAGTTAAGGTGTGTCCCCTGTAAATAAAAAAAGAAGGAGGATATTTTAAATGGATATTATAAAATCAATCGAACATGAGCAACTAAAGAACAAAATACCAGAACTAAAAGTTGGTAACACTGTAAAAGTACATGTAAGAATAAAAGAAGGAAATAAAGAAAGAATCCAAGTATTTGAAGGAATAATAATAAAAGTACAAGGAGGAGGAGTAAACCAAACATTTACAGTAAGAAAAACATCTTATGGTGTAGGTGTTGAAAAAACATTTTTAGTACACTCACCATTAGTAGAAAAAGTAGAATTAGTAAGAGTAGGTAAAGCAAGAAGAGCTAGACTATTCTACTTAAGAGATAGAGTTGGTAAAGCTTCAAAAACTAAAGAACAAATAGGAGCTAGAATAGAAGACAAAGAAATTACAATAAAAGAAGATCTAGTAGATGAACCTACAGTTGAAGAGGCACCAGAAGAAGCACCAGCTATTGAAACAGAAAATGTTACAGTTCAAGAAACAGTTGATACTGTAAAAGAAGAATCTGTAGAAGAAGTTAAAGAAGTAGAAGAAAATAAAAAAGAAGAAAAAGCTGAAGAAGTAAAAAAAGAAGAAGTTAAATCAGAAGAAACAACTGAAGAAAAATAAGAAAATATGATTTTTATAACTAAAAAAGAGGGAGAAGTCAAATGTATTGAAAAATCCCTCTTTTTTGTGATAAAACTCACGTATTTTTTTTACTAAAATTAATGTTAAATTTATACATCTATTCCACGGCACATTCGAAGCTTTTTCAAGAAATCATTCTTCCTCCATTGACCTTTGAATTGTTACAATTAAAAATACTAATTTAATTTATCAAGTTCTTTAAATAAAAACTTTTCTTTATCGCTAGACATTTTAGTTAGTGGCAATCTTGGAATTCCAAAATCAAATCCCAAATAATTTAGAGCAGACTTTACAGGGATAGGATTTACTTCTGAAAATAGAGCTTTTATCAAAGGAATAGCATCTAATTGCATACTTGTAGCTTTGTTAATATTTCCAGCAAAAAAATTTTGAATCATTTCATGAGTATATTTAGGCTTTACATTTGATAAAACCGAAATGACACCTAATCCACCTAGAGACAAAATTGGTAATATTTGATCATCATTTCCAGAATATATATTTAAATTATCTCCACATAAATGTGCAATTTCTGCAATTTGTGATAAATTTCCACTTGCCTCTTTTATTGCTACAATATTATCAATTTTAGATAACTCTAAGCAAGTTTCTGGAAGAATATTAACACCAGTTCTACTAGGAACATTATATAAAATAATAGGTAAAGAAGTATTTTGACTAATCATTTTATAATGTTCGATTAGTCCTTTTTGAGTACATTTGTTATAGTATGGAGTGACAATTAAAAGTCCGTCAACACCTAAATTCTCTGCTTTTTTAGAATTCTCAATAACCTTTAGTGTATTATTGCCACCAGTTCCTGCAATTATAGGTACTCTGCTATTTGAAGTTTTTACAGCAGATAATATAGTAGCGTTTTTTTCTTCTTCAGTCATTGTAGAAGATTCGCCAGTAGTACCACACACTATAATAGCATCCACTCCATTTTCAATTTGAAAATTAATAAGTTTTTCAAATTCTTTCAAATTCACACCATTTTTATCAAAAGGTGTACTGATTGCCGTTCCACAGCCTTTGAATAAAATTTTTTTCATAAAATCACCCGAATAAAGAAATAAGCAAAAAATATAATTATATTTTTTAATTATTATATTATTAAAAAAAGCAAAAAGAATAGAAAATAAAAATTTTATATTATAATAGTAAAATTTTAGATGATAAGATAATTTCTTGAACAGATAAAAAACATTAAAAAATTAATTTTAATGCTTATAACATATATAATTATATTTTAAAATCTTATAATAATTAAACTTAAAAAAGCATATATGTATCGAAAAGTCGCCTTTGCAAAAGCTTTTGATTTAAATACATCGAATGTCTCTTGCATGGCACAATATTTATCTACAAAAGTCAATATAAAGCCTTCAATAGATTTAGGAAATGCAGTAGTTACTGGCCACATGTGTTTTATAATAATATCTTTTTCTTTTTCGTTTAAATCAAATAATCTACAAGCATTTTCACAAGCGGTTTTTCCATGAGTAAAAGCATGGAGACCTTTTCTGTCAGGCTGTCTTACTCTCCAATCATATAAAAATAGATCATGTAACATTGCTGCTCTTGTAGCAGAATGATAATCTAAATTTAATTTTTTACAAATTATATAACAATAATAAGAAGCAATATAGCAATGGTCAAAGCAACTAGTTTCATAGTGCTGTCTATATTTTTTCATTTCTTGAACAGTTTCATTATTTACAAGCTCTTCAACAATACTTAAAAATTCCTTATCTTCATTTATTGCACTGTTAATTAATTTATTCATAAACAATCCTCTTTCATAAGATATGTAGTATAAAATAATTATAGCATACTAGAAATATAAATTGCAAATTTTTTGTAACAATTCAGAGGTCAAATAGAGCAAGAATGCTTTCTTTCGCAATCATCTATTCCACGGCACATTCGAAGCTTATTTAAGAAAGCATTCTTGCTCTATTTGACCTCTGAATTGTTACAATTTTTTTGTCAAAAATATGTTTATTCCATTGATAAAGAAAAATAAATATAGTAAAATAGATAATGAAAAGAAGCAAAAATAATTGTATACACTTCAAAAAAATGTGAAAGGAATGAATGCAAATATGAAAATATTAGGAACTGTGAATACAGATGAAGGTGAAAAAGCATTATATGTCAAGAATATTGATGATGATAGGTATGTATATTATTTAGGGGATAATGAAATTGGAGGATATGATAAGGATGTATCAATGCAAAAAATTATATTTAAAGAAAATTCAATAGAAAATGAATTATCAGCAGAAATAAAAGATGAAATAAATAAAATTTTAGAAGATGTATCATTAGAAGAAATACAGGAAACAGAAAAGGACTATGAACAAGAAAAAGTAGGAGAAATAAAAGATATACTAGGATTAGAAGATGAAGAACAAATAGAAAGAATTGCAGAGATTGATTTAGAACAAGAATTTATTGAAGACACTAAAGAGAAAAATGAAAAAGAAAAAGACGAAAATGAATCTATTAAATTTGCAACAGAAGAAGATGTCAATGTAAAACAAGAAATGAATTTTGAAAATAAAACTACAGACATGAAGACATTAGGACAATTACTTCAAAAAGAAGGGAAAATACCAAATATTCCAGGTAAGAAATTTACCAAAATGGGGATAATAGAATCAGATCAAATGGATGAACTTACAACCCAAAATGGCGAAAAATCTAAAGTAAATTCTACAAGATATTCATTTGTTGCCATAGCAACAGACGGAACTGTTGTGCCAATGAATTTAGAACAAGATCACCAAGAAGGAAACAATCCGCTTGAAACAAATTATCAAGTAAATCAAGACGGAAGTGTTGAAAAAGACGATGTGTTATCAAGGTTTAAAATAGGTGAAGGTACATTTTCAGTAAAGAATGGGCAATATGGAGAGTTAAAAATATATCACTCTCCAAGAAAGACACTCGGAGGAGAAAGTATAGAAGGAAATAAAAGCTTAGACAGAGAATTAGAGACAGATAATGTTTGGGAACTAAAGAAAGAGGAGAGAGATTTAGCAAGTGAATATGGAGACGGGTATCGCTCTGTTGAAGAAGGATATCAAGAAGTAAGGAATATAGAGAAAGAAAATGAAGGAAATGATTGTGATGAAATAACAACTGACGATATTGATGGAGAAGAAGGTACAAAAGGTCATAATCATGATGAAGAGTTTATAGAGAAAACAACGGAGGAATTATTAGAAGTTGATGTAATAAACGAAGTTTTTACAAGAAAAGAGATAGAAGAGACTATAAGAAGAGCAAAAGAAAACTATAAAGATAATTTAACTAATGAACAAATTGCAGAAAAGGTAGCCAAGGATTTAGAACAAGATGCTTCAATATATAGCAGGGAAAAATGATTGGGATGCTAGACTAGAACTCATGAAAGAAAAAATTTTAAAAAAATATTGCAATATTTTGGCATTAATAGTATAATAAAAAAGGTATCATAATAATATATAAAAGAATATTATTAAAAGAGAGGTAAAAAAATGGATTATTTATATATACTAAGAGAAGCATTAGTATGGACTATAACAATATTTTGGTTGTATCAAATATTAGTTAGTTTATGTTCTTTAGTAAAATTAAAAGACAAACCATTAAAAATAAAAAAAGATCACAGATTTATGGCAATTATACCTGCACACAACGAAGAGCCAGTAGTAGCTAATCTAATAGAAAGTTTAAAAAATCAAAATTACAATAAAGATTTATATGATATATATGTAATAGCAGATAATTGTACAGATAATACAGCAAAAGTAGCGAGGGAAGCTGGTGCAATAGTATATGAGAGATTTGATAGTACAAAAAAAACTAAGGGATATGCACTAGATTGGTTTTTACAACAAAAAATAAAAGAAGATGCACAATATGATGCTATATGTATTTTTGATGCAGATAATATTGTAGATAAAAATTTCATAAAAAATATGAACAAAAAATTATGCCAAGGTGAAGATGTTGTTCAAGGATACAGAGATATCAAAAATCCGTCAGACAACTGGATTACAGCTGGATATGCACTATTCTATTGGACTATGCATAGATTTTATCATTTAGCAAGATATAATTTAGGCTTATCGCCATTATTAAATGGTACAGGATTTATGGTAAGATTTGATATCATAAAAGAAGAAAATGGATGGAAAACAGTAACATTAACAGAGGATATAGAGTTTTCATTACAAAGAATTCTAAAAGGTAAAAAGCTAGGATGGGCAACAGATGCAATTGTATATGATGAACAACCAACAGGGTTTAAGCAAAGTTGGTCACAAAGAAGTAGATGGACTGTTGGACATATTCAATGTATAAAAGAATATACAAAACCTTTAGCTGAAGCTGCCAAAGAAAATAAAACAATGATGAATTTTGATGGGTTTTTATATATTATAGGAAGTATACCAATGTTTGTTATAACATTAATATTACTAGCAACAAACTTCCTAATGTATGCAGCAAATGGTATGACAGATACAGAATTAGTTATGAACATATTAAGATATTTAATACCTACATTTTTATTACCTATAGGAACGGCAGCAATTGTTATGATGTTAGATAAAAGGCCAATTAAGCCTATGCTAAAGGGATTGCTATGTTATCCATTATTTATGGGATCTTGGTTATTAATTAATTTCAAATGTTTGTTTAAAAGAAATACAACATGGGAGAAAATTAATCATGTTAGAGATATAAAGATTACAGAAGTTCCTGAAAAATCAGAAGTTGTTGAAAAAGTATAAAATAAAAATATAATCAATCCTCAGTATAACTGGGGATTTTTGTAATTTTCTAGAATTACAGATTTTGTAACAGTTCAGAGGTCAAAGGAGAGACTATGATTTCTTGAGTAAGCTTCGAATGTGCCGTGAAATAAATGTATAAATTCTTAGCTTTAAATAACTGAGGAAGCGTGAGCAACGAGAGGCTCGGTTGTTTAAAGCTTAGAATTTATAATTTATGTAACAAGCCGAGAAGATTACTCAAGAAATCATAGTCTCTCCTTTGACCTCTTAACTGTTAACAGATTTTTAATAACTTAATACGAGAAACATTGATATATTATAAAAAATAATATATAATAATTAAAGAGGTAATTAAAAAGTAAAAAGGAAGAAAAATTATGAATAAAACTAAAGGAAAAATAATTATAAAAAATATAATTACTTTTTTAATTTTATTTGGACTAATATATATAGCATATCAATTTTATCAATTAAACAATTTTAATGACTTTATAAAAAGTGAATCTAGGATAAATACAGCTGAATTTAAAAGAGATGAAGAAATAAAGTATGACAGTACAAGGAGCTATAAAATACAATCAAATGAATATAATGATGCAATGTTTTTTAAAGAAGTTAATGTGAAAAAAAATACACCATACAAAGTAACTTGTATGGTAAAAACAAACCAAGTAGAAAGTAAAGACAATATAGAAGGTGTAGGAGCTCAGATATCAGTCAGTAATACCACAGAAAAGTCCAAAACCATTATAGGAACACAAGACTGGCAGAAAATTGAAATGCTATTTAATTCAAAAAATAGAGAGAAAGTAGAAATAGGATTTAGACTAGGTGGTGTACTTGGAGAAGCAAAGGGAGAAGCTTGGTTTTCAAATTTCACTTTAGAAGAAGGAACACAGGATGAAAATAGTAATTGGGATTTTGCATGTTTCATATTTCAAAATACAAATGTAAATATTAATAATAATCAAATAAGTATAAATGTGACTCAAAATGAAGTGTCAGATATTTCGAATACTATAACAAGATTTGAAAAATCTTGTTCACAGCTTTCTTTAAATAAAATGACAGCAAAATGTGACATTTATCAAATAGAAACACCTATTACTGAATTATCTTATGATGATGAATTTGGATATTATGTGTCACCGGAAAATGTAGAAAATCAAATAAAAGATATATTAGCTCAAAATAGTTATGATCATATTTTTGTAATTGTTAAACTAGGAAGTGAAAAATATCAAAATGATATAAAGATAAATGACTGGATAGGATTAGGATCAATGGATTATTATGGTATAGGATTTTCAAATATAAGATTACCAAATGATTCAAAGAACTATATATATAAATATAATGCCAAAATAAATCAATTTCCAGAAGAAGTTTTCTTACATGAGTTTCTGCATTCGCTTGAAAGAAATGCAAAAGAATATGGATATGAAAGACCAGAATTACATGATTATGAAAAATATGGATATAAAAATGAAAGGCTAATTGGACAGAAAAAATGGTATACAGATTATATGAATAAAAATATAAATACAGCCTCAAATGAAAAAATTGGATTACCAAGCGAAATATATAGGCTAAAACCTGCTAAAGAAAGCAATTTTGAGTATTCATACAAAATAGAAGAATTTTTTAAAGAACCACAAAATTTACTTGAAGAAATTCAAGGTATATGGAAAAACTTTACTAGAAACATGCAAACAATTCTAAAACAAGAAAACGTAACAGATATGTAAATGATAAATAAAGATTAATATAGTAAAATATCAAAAAGAAAGAGGAATAAAAGTGAAAGTATCAGATTTTAATTATGAATTACCAGAAGAACTAATAGCACAAACACCAATTGAAAAGAGGGATGAATCTCGATTAATGGTATTAGATAGGCAAAAACAGACAATAGAACATAAAAAATTTAAAGATATAATCAATTATTTAGAACCGGGAGATGTGCTAGTTAGAAATAATACAAAAGTAATACCAGCTAGGCTATATGGAAAAAAAGAAACAGGGGCGAATGTTGAATTTTTATTGTTAAATAATATAGAAGGAGACATCTGGGAATGTATTGTTAGACCAGGAAATAAATTACATGTAGGTGTAAAAGTGATTTTTGGAGATGGAATATTAAAGGCAGAAATATTAGAAACCATGCCTGGCGGAACAAGAAAGGTGAAATTTGAATACAAAGGAATATTCAATGAGATATTAGACAAAATTGGACTTATGCCTTTACCACCATATATTCATGAACAATTAAAAGAAAAGGATAGATATCAAACAGTATATGCAAAATATAATGGTTCAGCAGCAGCACCAACAGCAGGATTACATTTTACACCAGAACTATTAAAGAAAATAGAAGAGAAAGGTGTTATAATAGCTAATGTCACATTACATGTTGGAATTGGAACTTTTAGGCCAGTAAAAGAAGAAACAGTTGAAGCACATCAAATGCATTCAGAACATTTTTATATCAAAAAGGAGGATGTAGAGAAAATAAATAATGCTAAGGAAAATGGAAAAAGAGTTATTGCAGTAGGAACGACATCTTGTAGAGTTTTAGAAACTATTGCAGATGAGAGTGGTAAAGTAAGTGAAACAGAAGGAGATACACAGATATTTATATATCCTGGTTACAAATTTAAATGTTTGGATGGATTAATTACAAATTTTCATTTACCAGAATCAACTTTATTAATGCTAGTTTCAGCATTAGCAGGAAAAGATTATATAATGAAAGCGTATAATGAAGCAGTAAAAGAAAAATATAGGTTTTTTAGTTTTGGAGATGCTATGTTTATACAATAATTTGAAATTTTAAGGAGGAAAAAATGAAACCAGCAGTAACTTATGAACTATTACATGAATGCAAACAAACAGGAGCAAGAAGAGGAATAATACATACACCACACGGAGATATTCAAACACCAGTGTTTATGCCAGTAGGAACACAAGCAACAGTAAAATCTATGACACCAGAAGAATTGAAAGAAATGGTGGGAGCACAAATTATTTTATCTAATACATATCATTTATATTTAAGACCTGGACAAGACATAGTAAAAGAAGCAGGAGGACTTCATGAATTTATGAGGTGGGATAGACCAATACTCACAGATAGTGGTGGATTTCAAGTATTTAGTTTAGGAGATTTAAGGACAATACATGAAGAAGGTGTGGAATTTAAGTCTCACTTAGATGGAAGCAAACATTTCTTTTCGCCAGAATCTGTAATGAAAACAGAGGAAGACTTAGGTGCAGATATTATAATGGCATTTGATGAATGTTGTCCATATCCTTCAACATACAAATACACAAAAGATTCTATGGAAAGAACTACAAGGTGGGCAAAAAGGTGTAAAGAGGCACATACAACAACAGATAAACAAGCACTTTTTGGGATTATACAAGGAGGATTTTATGAAGACTTAAGGAAGAAAAGTGCAGAAGATTTAATAGCACTAGATTTACCAGGTTATGCAATTGGAGGAATAAGTGTAGGAGAGCCTAAAGAAGAATTTTTAAAAATGTTATATTATACAACACCACTAATGCCAAAGGATAAGCCAAGGTATCTAATGGGAGTGGGAACGCCAGATTATTTAATAGAAGCTGCGATTGCAGGAATTGATATGTGTGATTGTGTATTACCTACAAGAATTGCAAGAAATGGAACAGCTATGACATGGAATGGAAAAGTTGTTGTAAGAAATGCAACTTATGAAAGAGATTGGGGACCATTAGATCCTGAATGTGACTGTTATACATGTAAAAATTATACAAGGGCATATATAAGGCATTTAGTAAAAACAAATGAAATTTTAGGAGTAAGATTATTATCAATTCATAATTTAAGATTCTTGACTAATTTAATGGAAAAGGTTAAAATAGAAATAGAGAGAGATAATTTGGGGACATTTAGAGAAGAATTTTATAAAAAGTATGGATATACTGATTAATGGGGAGGAAAACAAATGAATTTAGTAGAAGAAAGTTTTAAAACTAAAAAGGTAGACAAGAATAAAAAAATTGCAAGAATTGTGTTAGTAATAATTATTATCCTAATATTTGCAATTATAGGAATAGTGGCATATATTGCATATTTAGATAGTACTGCTTTGAAAGTATCATTAAATGGCAAGGCAAATCAAAATATAGTACAATTGCTTCATTTTGAGGATGACGGAACAATATATGTTCCTATTAAAAGAATAGCATCTTATTTTGGATATCAAAGTTATAATGGTGAATATAGTAATAGATCAGAAGATGCTAGCAAATGTTATGTCCAAGGTGAAAAAGAAATAGCAAATTTTGAATTAAACAGTAATAAAATATATAAATTAGATATTAGTAGTTCATCAGATAATTATGAATATTTTTATACAACTAAACCGGTTAAAGCAATAAATGGAGAACTATGTATTACGACAGAAGGACTACAAGAAGCTTTTAACATATCTTTCTCATACAATAGAGATACCAATAGAGTACAAATTTATACAATGCCATATTTAATTAGTTCTTGGGAAAAACAAGTTTTAAATTATGGGTATAATGAAATAAGCAAAACTTTTGTCAATCAAAAAGCAATACTTGCAAGTAGCGGAAGTATGCTTATTGTAAGAAAAGGTAATTATTATGGTGTTATAGAAACAAACACAGGAAAAGAAATTTTAGAGCCTAAATATAGTAGTATTACATATTTACCTTATACAGAAGACTTTTTAGTAGTAAGCAATAGAAAAACAGGTGTTATATCAAGAAATAAAGAGACTAAAATTGACTTATTATATGATAGTATAGAACTTATGGATATTGATGCAGGTCTTTACTTGGTTAAAAGAGACGGAAAATATGGTGTAATAGATACAAAAGGAAATACAAAAATTTATGCGGAATATGATGCAATAGGAATAGATATTTCAAAATTTGAAAAAAATAATATAAAGAATAAATATATATTAGTTGACAATTTAATACCTATTGAAAAAGACGGAAAATGGGGACTATTTGACAAAAATGGAAACCAATTAGTAGACTTTACTTATGATAGTTTTGGATATATAGCTTCAACAAATAAGGATGCATTAAACTTGCTAGTTATCCCAGGATATAATGTAATGGTAGCATGTAAAGACGGAAAATATACATTAATTAATTCTTCAGGACAACAACCATTTTCAGCTTTTGTAGATGATATTTATTTAGTTATTAGCTCAAATCAAGAACATTATTATATGAGAGCTAATGATAAAACTTATGATGTTGAAGAATATCTTGATAGAATTGGAGTTAGAAACACTAATGAAGCAGCTTCAAGCAATACAACATCAACTAATACATCATCAAACACAACATCTAATATAACATCAAATACATCATCTACTAATACAACAGGAAATACAACTCAAAATAATGCAGAATAGTACAAAATTTAATTATGAGTTTTAAAAATAAAACCTTCTTTATTCAAAGAGGGTTTTTATTGTATCATATAAGTTCAAAGGTCAATTGGAGAAGTATGATTTATCTTGCAATCTTCTCGGCTTGCTTCATAGACTACCGTGGCATAATCGAAGCTTGCTCGAGAAATCATACTTCCTCAATTATCTTCTGAACAGTTATATCGAAAAAAATTTAAAAAATTCGACCACCTGTTCCAATAGAAAAAAATGAAAAAATAATGTAAAATACATATATCAAAAAATAAGAAAGAGGAAAAAATTGGAAAGTATACAAATTGTAGAAAATGGAAAATATCTTCCTAAAAGAAAAGTAACGAGTAATCAAATGGAAGAAATCCTGCAATTAGAAAAAGGGTATATAGAAAAAAGAACAGGTATAAAACAGAGATATTATATAGATGACGAAACAATAGAAAAAATGGCACTAAAAGCAGTAAAAAGCATTTTTAATAAAGATACCAAGTTAGAAGAAATTAAACAAAAAATAGGATTAATTATAACAGCAACAACTACCACAAATCAACTAATGCCAGGAATATCAAATTATATACAAAAAAAATTACAAATAAAAGATTGTATATGCTTAGACATATTAGCTGGATGTAGTGGATATATAAATGCATTTGATATTGCTAGAATGTACTTAATAAATACTCAAATAGAAAAAGCTTTAGTGATAGGAGTAGATGTTTTATCAAAATTTATAGAGAAAAAAGATATAAATACATCTATTATTCTATCAGACGGAGCTGGAGCAACACTTATAGAAAAAAGCCAAAAAGAAAAAAAATATTGTTCACACATAGTTTCAAATGGAGACAACAATGAAATACTAACTTGTAAATCAAATGAATATATAAATATGGACGGAAAAGAAGTATATAAATACGCAGTAACAAAAACTGTAGAAAATATAAAAGAGCTATTAGAAAAATCTAATGAAAATATAGAAAATATAAAATATATTGTTCCACATCAATCAAATAAAAAAATTATGAAATCAATTGCATCAAGATTAGGCCTACCAGAGGGAAAAATGTATATGGATATTGAAAGAGTTGGAAACACATTTTGTGCAACAATACCAATAGCATTAGAAGAAATGTATGAAGATAAACTGCTTAAACGTGGAGACAAAATTATTTTGTTAGGTTATGGTGGAGGATTAAATACAGGGAGTATTTTATTGGAAATATAACAATGAAAGCTTTTTCATTGCTTAATAGTGCAATTAAAAAAGTTAAAGCTTAATATATATATCGTGAGTAGATTGATATTTTTATATCACGAAAAATAATGTCATTATTTTTATAAAAATATAAAAGAGAGGAAGATAGCTTGAAAAAAATCTAATTTCATTGCTATATATACCTTTAGAACAAAGAGAGGAATGAATTTAATATGAAAAGAGCATTTTTATTCCCTGGACAGGGAGCACAGTGTGTAGGAATGGGAAAAGATATCTATGAAAAGTATGAAGAAGCAAAAAAGATTTATGAAAAAGCATCCGAAATAACAGGAAAAGATATTACTAAGTTATGTTTTGAAGGACCAGAAGAAGAATTAAATAAAACAGAAAACACTCAAATTGCAATGTTAACAACAAGTCTAGCAATTTTAGAAGTACTAAAATCAAAAGGGATTCATGCAGACATTACTACTGGATTGAGCTTGGGAGAATATGGAGCATTAATATATGCTGGAATAATTAGTCTTGAAGACGGAATTAGACTTGTTCAAAAAAGAGGATATTATATGGGAAATATGATTCCAAAAGAGGAATATGCAATGGCGGCAGTAATCGGTTTAGACAGTAAAATTATAGAAAAAATATGTGAGGAAATATCAAAAGAAGGAAAATTCGTAGTTCCGGCAAATTATAATTGCCAAGTTCAAACAGCTATATCAGGAGAAGCAGAAGCGATTGATGAAGCAATAGAAAAGTTAAAAGAAGCAGGAGCTAAGAAAGTTGTAAAACTAAAAACTGGCGGACCATTTCATACAATTAAATTAGAACAAGCAAAGCAGGCATATAAAAAAGAGTTAGAAAAAGTAAAATTTAATTTCAATACACAAGTAAAGGTTATAAAAAATATAGACGGAAACTATTATAATTCAACTGACAATATGGTAGAAATTTTAGCTAATCATATTGTTAGCCCAGTTAGATTTGATAAAGCAATTCAATTAATGCAAGAAGAAAAAGTTGATGAATATATAGAAATAGGACCAGGAAAAGTTTTAACAGGTTTTATAAAAAAAGAAAATAGAGAAAGCAAGACATATAACATCAATGATATGGAATCATTGGAAAACTTTTGTAATATAGAAGTTTCTTATATATAATTTATATAACTTTAAACAAAATAAAAAGAAGGAGGAAGAAAGATAATGGAAGAAAAGAAAACAGTGTTTGTAACAGGTGGTTCAAGAGGAATAGGAAAAGAAGTAGCACTTAAATTTGCAGAAGATGGTTATGATGTCATATTAAATTACGTATCAGATAAAACAGATGTAGACGGATTAACAAAGGAACTAAAAGATAAAGGGGCAGAAAGCTTAATATTAAAAGCAGATGTATCAAATGCAGAAGAAGTAGAAAATGTTGTAAAACAAGCTATTGAAAAGTTTGGAAAGATAGACGTACTAGTAAATAATGCAGGAATTACAAAAGACAATTTATTAATGAGAATGAGTGAAGAAGAATTTGATAAAGTTTTAGAAATCAATTTAAAAGGAACATTTATAGTAACAAAAGCAGTTACAAAATATATGATGAAAAAAAGGCAAGGAGCAATTATTAACTTATCATCAGTAGTAGGAGTTGCAGGAAATGCTGGACAATGTAACTATTCTGCATCAAAAGCCGGAATAATTGGATTTACAAAAAGTGTAGCAAAAGAATTAGCATCAAGAAATATCAGAGCAAATGCAGTAGCACCTGGATTTATTGCAACAGATATGACGCAAGTTTTACCAGATGCAGTAAAAGAAAACATACATAATCAAATACCATTAAAAAGAATGGGAACAGCAAAAGAAGTTGCAGAGTTAATTTATTTCTTAGGTTCGGATGCAAGTTCATACATTACAGGTCAAGTTATTAATATTGATGGTGGAATGGTAATGTAATAAAAAGAAAGGAGCAGATCAAATGGAAAGAAGAGTTGTTATTACAGGACTAGGAGCTATTACTCCTATAGGAAATGATGTAAAGACATTTTGGGAAGGAATAAAAGAAGGAAAATGTGGTATAGACCAAATTACCGCATTTGACACAACAAATTTTAAAGTAAAATTGGCAGCAGAAGTAAAAGGATATAATCCAGAAGATTATTTTGATAAAAGAGAAGCAAAAAGATTAGATAAATTTTCACAATATGCAATAATAGCATCAAGAGAAGCATGGAAAGACAGTGGATTAGATAAAGAAAAAGAAAACATGGAAAGAGTTGGGGTTATATTAGGTTCTGGAATAGGAGGAATAGAAACAATTGAAACAGAGCAAACAAAATTAATAGAAAAAGGACCAGACAGAATTTCTCCAATGTATATACCTATGGGAATTTTAAATATGGCAACAGGTAATGTAGCAATAGAATTAGGAATAAAAGGTGAATCTATGGCAATGGTAACAGCATGTGCAACTGGAACACATTGTATAGGAGAGAGCTTTAGGATGATAAAACATGGATATCAAGATATAATAGTAGCAGGAGGAACAGAAAGCTCAATAACACCACTTAGTGTAGCAGGATTCACAAATATAAAAGCATTAACAAGGGCAGAAAATAAAAATAGAGCTAGTATTCCATTTGACAAAGAAAGAAGTGGCTTTGTAATGGGAGAAGGTGCAGGAATGATAATATTAGAAGAATTAGAACATGCAAAGAAAAGAGGAGCTAAAATATATGCAGAAATAGTTGGATATGGAGCAACATCAGATGCATATCATATCACATCACCAGCACCAGGAGGAGAAGGCGGAGCAAGAGCAATGAAACTTGCTATGCAAGAAGCAAATGTAAATCCAGAAGAAATAACTTACATTAATGCACATGGTACATCAACACATTTAAATGATGCATGCGAAACACAAGCAATAAAAACAGCATTAGGAGAAGCATCAAAAACAGTAATGGTAAGCTCAACAAAAGGACATACAGGACATTTATTAGGAGCTGCTGGAGGAATAGAAGCAATTGTGTGTGCAAAAGCAATAGATGAAGGATTTGTACCAGCAACAATACATTATCAAGTTCCAGATGAGGAATGTGATTTAGATATTGTTCCAAATGAAGGAAGAAAAGTAGAAGTAAAATATGCTATGTCTAACTCATTAGGATTTGGGGGACACAATAGCACTATCCTATTAAAACAATATGAAATTTAATTATTGACTTTGTGCCATTGGGGACGTGTTTTTTTGGCACAAAAATATATTAATATAAATAATTAAATAAGAATTCTTAAATAATTTGATTTTTAAATTTTCTTAATTTTTATTTTGTGCCAAAAAAACACGTCCCCAATGGCACAAAGTTGAAAGGATGATATAAATGGATTATAAAGATATAAAGAAATTAATTGATGATATGGGAAATTCAAATTTAGATTCATTAGAAATAGAATTTCCAGAAGGAATTAAAATTAGTATGACCAAAAATTCAAATAAAGTTGTCACATCAACAGGAATGCAAAACCAAGTTATAGAAGCAAGTGCACCGTTAACAGTTCCAACAGTTCAAGAAAATAAAGAGACTAGTTTAGTAAATATTCAACCAAAAGAAGAAAATTATAAGATTGTAAAATCTCCAATGGTTGGAACATTTTATGCAAGCTCATCTCCTGACAAAGAACCATTTGTAAAAATAGGAGATAGAGTTCACAAAGGGCAAGTATTATGTATTGTTGAAGCTATGAAATTGATGAATGAAATAGAATCAGAATTTGATGGGGAAATTGCAGAAATCTGTGTTAATAATGAAGATGTAGTTGAATATGGTACACCACTATTTAAAATAAAATAAGAAAAAGGCAAAGCATAAAGCTTTGCCAAATTCCGGGAGTGTTAAAAAATTTTTGTTAAGGAGTAATACAAAATGGGTGTTGTTGTTTACTTGAAATTATAAAACACTCCCTAGCCTAACAAACACATCGTGTTTGCAATATAATGTTACCATAATATAGAAGATTTGTCAATAAAAACTAGCAAATCAATATATAATTATTATGATTCATTGTAAAAAATAGTTAAAGGAGTCAAATTAAAATGTTAAACAAAGAAGAAATAGAAAAAATAATTCCACAAAGAGATCCATTCTTAATGATTGATAAAGTTGAAGAATATGTTCCAGGAGAAAGTTGTGTAGCATATAAAGAAGTTAGAGAAGATGAATATTACTTCAAAGGACATTTCCCAGGAAATCCAATTATGCCAGGAGTATTAATTGTAGAAAGCTTAGCACAAACAGGAGCAGTAGCAATTTTATCAATGGAAGAGAATAAAGGAAAAAATGCTTTGTTTGGAGGAATTGATAAACTAAGATTTAAAAAACAAGTAGTTCCAGGAGATACATTAAGATTAGAAGTAAAAATTATCAAGAAAAAAGGACCAATAGGAATTGGAGAAGCAATTGCAACAGTTGACGGAAAAGTAGCAGTTAAAGGTGAGCTTACGTTTGCACTAGTATAAATAATAAATAAACTAAAATAAAGTTATTTTAAAACAGCACATAGTCTAAAAAATAGAATAAAATTAAAATTCTAAGGGAGAAATGAAAAAATGTTAAAAAAGATATTAATTGCAAATAGAGGGGAAATAGCAGTTAGAATTATAAGAGCATGCAGAGAAATGGGAATAAGAACAGTTGCTATATATTCAGAAGCTGATAAAAATGCTTTACATGTAAGTTTAGCTGATGAAGCAATATGTATAGGACCGGCACAATCTAATAAAAGCTATTTAAATGTAAAAGCTATATTAGAAGCAGCATGTTTAACAGGAGCAGATAGTATTCATCCAGGATATGGTTTTTTATCAGAAAATGCTAATTTTGCAAAAATTTGTGAAGAAATGGGAATTAAATTTATCGGACCTAATTATAAATTAATTACATTATTAGGAAATAAATCTATGGCAAAAGAAACAATGAAAAGAGCAGGTGTTCCAGTAGTACCAGGATCAGAAGGTTTGATTTATTCAAAAGAGCAAGCAATAGAAATTGCAAAAAAAATCAAATATCCTGTTATATTAAAAGCATCAGCAGGTGGTGGAGGAAGAGGTATTAGAATTGCATACTCAGAAAAAGAATTAGAAAAAGAATATTACATTGTAAAGCAAGAGGCAAAAGTTTCTTTTAATGATGATAGCTTATACATAGAAAAATTTGTAGAAAATCCAAGACATGTAGAAATACAAGTATTAGCAGATGAACATGGAAACTGTATTCATTTAGGAGAAAGAGACTGTTCAGTACAAAGAAGAAATCAAAAAGTATTGGAAGAAACACCATCTGCATTGTTAAATGAAGAAACAAGAAATAAAATGGGAGAAGTTGCAGTAAAAGCAGTAAAAGAAATTGGTTATACAAATGCAGGAACAATAGAGTTTTTAGTAGACAAAAATCAAGACTTTTATTTTATGGAAATGAATACAAGAGTTCAAGTGGAACATCCGGTTACAGAAATGGTAACAGGATTAGATATCATAAAAGAACAAATAAAAGTAGCAAGTGGAGAGAAATTAGAATATAAACAAAAAGATATTCACTTTACAGGACATAGTATGGAAGCAAGAATTAATGCAGAAATTCCTGAAAAAAATTTTATGCCATGTCCAGGAACTATTACAGGATTACATCTACCAGGTGGAAATGGTATTAGAGTGGATACTGCTATTTATTCTGGATATACAGTTCCTCCAACTTATGATTCTATGCTTGCAAAAATTATCGTACATGCAAATAATAGAAAAGAAGCAATAGCAAAATTAAAAAGTGCAGTAGCAGAATTAGTTGTAGAAGGAATACAAACAAATGCGGATTTCATTTTAAAAATATTAGAAAATAAAAATTTTGTCGAAAATAATTATGATACATCTTTTATACAAAAAGAATTTAATACATAAAAGATATTGATACTTTAAGGTAAAAAGGTTTATAGGGAACCATTTAAAAACCTAAATATATTATACAAGGAATGGAATATAATATGGAATTAAAAGGTTTAAAAATAGGAGACAAAATCTCAAAATTACCAATCATACAAGGAGGTATGGGAGTAGGTGTTTCAATGCATAAGCTTGCAGGAGCAGTGGCAAAAGCAGGTGGAATAGGAATTATTTCGACAGCAGATATCGGATATCAAGAACCTGATTTTGAAAAAAATCCTGAAGAGGCAAATTTAAGAGCAATAGACAAGGAGATAAAAGCAGCTAGAGAAATAGCACCAAATGGAATTATTGGAGTTAATGTAATGGTAGCTTTAACACATTATGCAGTAATAGTAAAAAGATGTGTGCAAAATGGGATCGATCTAATCATTTCAGGAGCAGGATTACCAAAAGAATTACCCGAATTTGTAAAAGGCACAAAAACAAAAATTGCACCAATTATATCATCAGCCAAAGGTGCAAAATTAATTAGCAAACTATGGATAACAAAACATAACTATGTACCAGATATGATAGTAATAGAAGGACCAGAAGCAGGAGGACACTTAGGATTTAAACCAGAAGAAGTAGGTAGTGGAGAAAATCCTATAACTATAGAAGAAAGACCAAAACTAGAGCAAATTACAAAAGAAGTATTAGAAGAAGTTCATAAAATAGAAGAAGAAACAGGAAAAGAAATACCAGTAGTTGTTGCAGGAGGAGTATTTGACGGAAAAGACATTGCAAAATATATAAAAATGGGAGCAGCAGGAGTTCAAATGGCAACTAGATTTGTAGCAACAGAGGAATGTGACGCATCTGAAAAATATAAACAAGCATATATAAATGCAAAAAAAGAAGACATTAAAATTATAAAAAGTCCTGTTGGAATGCCTGGTAGAGCAATAGAAAATAAATTTATAAAAAAAGTTTATGAACATAAAGAAAAAGTAACAAGATGTTATAATTGTATAAAAACTTGTAAAGTAGCAGAAACACCATATTGTATTACAAAAGCACTAATAAATGCAGTTAAAGGAAACTTAGAAGAAGGTCTAATTTTTTGTGGAAGCAATGTAGATAAAATTAGCGAAATAACAACAGTTCCAAAACTACTGCAACAATTGAAAAAAGAAACTGAACTTTGTTTGGGAGTATAATGTAAAACAATAAATATTAGTAGTTTTTGAAAGGAGAGGAAATCTTGATTATCGATAAAGTAAAAAAGATAAATGGAGAAGAAAAAAACAAACAAAAAAATGAAAAAGCAGCAGACATGATGATTGGAAAGTGGGTCAAATGTGATAACTGCAAAGAAATATTATATAAAGAAGAACTGCATCAAAACTTAAGTGTATGTCCAAATTGTGGCAAACATTTTAGATTATCTTCAAGAAGAAGAATAAAACAAATTGCAGATGAAGGAACTTTTCAAGAAATAGGAAAAGATATTGTGACAAAAGATCCATTAGAATTTGAAGGATACCTAAAAAAAGTTGAAAGTCTAAGAGAAAAAACAAAAATAGATGAAGCAGTTAAATGTGGGACATGTGAAATAGAGGGAGAAAAAGCAGTATTAGCTGTTATGGATGGAAACTTTTTAATGGGAAGCATGGGAAGTAGCGTTGGAGAAAGAATTACACTTGCAATAGAAACGGCAATAGAAAAGAAGTTACCAATTATCATTTTCTGTGTATCTGGCGGAGCAAGAATGCAAGAAGGAATAGTATCATTAATGCAGATGGCAAAAACTTCAGCAGCATTAGCAAAATTAGATGAAGCAGGGCTATTATATATTTCAGTTTTAACAGACCCTACTACAGGAGGAGTGACAGCGAGCTTTGCAAGTTTAGGGGATATTATATTAGCCGAACCTAAAGCTTTAATTGGATTTGCAGGACCTAGAGTCATTGAGCAAACAATAAAACAAAAATTGCCTGAGGGATTTCAAAGTTCTGAGTTTTTACTAGAACATGGTTTTATAGATAAAATAGTCGAAAGAAAAGATATGAAATCAACAATTGCTCAATTATTGAGGCTACATAAATAATTGCCGGATGTGTGCCATTGGGGACGTGTTTTTTTGGCACAAAAACGTATTAAAATAAGTAATTAAATAAAAATTTCTAAACAATTTAAATTTGATATTTTTTAAATTTTATTTTGTGCCAAAAAAACACGTCCCCAATGGCACACATCACACAAAAAAGGAGGAAAAAGTGAAATGAAAACTGCATGGGATAGAGTACAGCTTGCAAGACAACTAGAAAGACCAAAAGCTTTAGATTATATAAATAATATATTTGATGAGTTTATAGAACTACATGGAGATAGAAAATATGCAGATGATAAATCCATTGTTGGTGGAATTGCAAAATTAGACGGAAAAGCTGTGACTATAATTGGAGAACAAAAAGGTAAAAATGTAAAAGAAAACATGGAAAGAAATTTTGGTATGCCAGAGCCTGACGGTTATAGAAAAGCGTTAAGACTAATGAAACAAGCTGAAAAGTTTAATAGACCAATTATAACATTTATTGATACACCAGGAGCATATCCTGGAATGGGTGCAGAAGAAAGAGGCCAAGGAGAGGCAATTGCCAGAAATTTGATAGAGATGTCTAGACTAAAAGTTCCAATTATTTGTACAGTAATAGGAGAAGGCTCTAGTGGTGGTGCATTGGCTATTGGAGTAGGAGATAAGATTGTTATGCTAGAAAATTCTGTGTATTCTATTCTTTCTCCAGAAGGATTTGCAAGTATTTTATTTAAAGATTCAAGTAAAGCTAAGGAAGCAGCAAATAGCATGAAATTGACAGCTAAGGACTTGAAAAAATTAAATATTATTGATAAGATAATTAAAGAGCCAGATGCTGGTGCTCAAAATGATATGAAGCAAGTGTGTGGTGATTTGAAACAATATTTTATCAAGAATATTAGGGAGTTAGAGAATTTGAGTTCTGAAGAATTGATAGAAAATAGATATCAAAAATTCAGAAAAATGTAAAAATAAATATAAGGAGGTTAACAATGATTTTACAAGGAAAAAAAGTAGTAATTATGGGAGTTAGAAATAAATGGAGTATTGCATGGGGAGCTGCGTGTTCAGCATATAAACAAGGAGCAGAAGTAATATGTACATGTTCAGAAGGAAGCCTAGAAAAGGTAAAACCATTGCTAGAAGAAATACCAGGGGCAACTGTTTACGTTTGTGATGATGTTAGCAAAGATGAAGACATAGAAAATTGTTTTGATGAAATTAAAAAGAATCATGGAAAAGTAGACGGAATATTACATGCAATTGCACATGCCAATACAGAAGATTTAAGAAACGATTTTATTCTAACTTCAAGAGAGGGATATGCACATGCTCAAGATGTTAGTAGTTATTCTCTAGTTGCTATAGCAAGAATTGCGCGAGATAAAGAATTACTAAATGAGAATGCTAGCATTGTTGCATATACATATTACGGTTCTGAAAAAGCTATTGAAGGATATAATGTTATGGGTGTAGCTAAAGCAGCTTTAGAGGCAAGTATAAGATATCTTTCAAGAGATTTGGGAAAAGACGGATATAGAATTAATGGTATTTCAGCAGGTCCTATAAAAACATTGTCTGCAAAAGGAATTAAAGATTTTGGTTCAATTTTAGATATTGTTGAAGAAAGAGCACCTTTGCATAAAAATGTGACTATAGAACAAGTAGGAGATGCTACAGCATTTTTATTTAGTGATTTATCAAGTGCAATTACAGGAGAGATTATTCATGTTGATAATGGATTTTCTGTAGTTGGAGTATAAGGATTGAAAATTAATTACAATTTTTCTCAACTAGATTTGTGCCTTTAAGAAAGAATGTGATTAAATAAGGATTAATTTTTTGACAGTAGAATTCAGTTTATTTTGTTATTGCTTATCAGCAAAAAAATGAATTGAATTCTATTATTATTTATTGTAACCATACAGAGGTCAATGAGGTAAAATACTTTCTTTCGCAATCTTCTCAGCTTGGTCAGTTATAGAAAATAAAAATTTTCTATAACTAAGCATTATTGCACACAATTTTACTAACGTAAAATTGGCGCACGAACAATGATAGCATAAATTTTTAGTAGGATTCCTCTTCATTAAAATCTTGAACTGACTTTGTTTCTTGATTTTTGAGATCCCT
>CALXJX010000005.1 GCA_944388735.1 uncultured Clostridia bacterium | reverse complement strand
TATAAAGGGAGGAATTTGTAATGGCAACAAATCCAATGCAAAGAAAAGCAAGAAATTCATTTTTATTAGGAATGTTAGTAATGCTCCTAATAGCAGCAGTAGTGATAGGCTTTTTAGTTATGCAAATAATGAATTATTCTAAAAAAGAACAAGAAGAAAGAGCAGCAAGTGTGCAAGTATATGTGTTAAGTCAAGATGTTAGTTCAGGTCAAGTAATAACTAATGATATGTATAAAACTTTAACAGTAAATAGAAATTTAGTACCTAGCAATGCAACGAGCAATTTAGATATAATCATTAATTACTCTTTAGAAGACAAAGAAGGAAATAGTGTAATAACAAAATATCAAAATAATGTTGCTACATTATATTTAAATAAAGATAATAGAGAGTACGAGTTAAAACAAGAAGAAGAAACAGCAAACTATTATATCGAAAGAAACAATAATAAAGAATATGTTGAATTAAATGAAGTACCACTAGTAGCAAAAGTATCTATGAAGAAAAATACAGTTATTACAACAGATTTAATTACAAAAAGTGATACAACAATAACAGATGATTTAAGGACACAAGAATATAATGTGTTTGTATTACCAATGGATTTAACGACAGGAGATTATGTGGATTTTAGATTGATGATGCCATCAGGACAAGATTTTATCGTAGTATCTAAAAAAGAAGTAGAAATTCCACAAATAGATGGAGTTGATTCAGAAGATACAATAAAAGTGGATTTAAGGGAAGATGAAATTTTAAGCTTGAGTAGTGCAATAGTAGATGCATATAGAGTACAAGGAGCAAAATTATATGTTACAAAATATGCAGAAGCAGGAATGCAACAAGCAGCAACACCTACTTATGTAGTAACAGCAGAAACAGCAGCATTAATATCAAGAAATCCTAATATTGTTGAAAAAGCAATGACAGACTTAAGAAATAGATACAACCAAATTAATAGTTCTGATATAAGAAATAATTATATTAATACACAAATTAATAGTTCAGAAAATGCAGATGAAAACTTAAGAACAAATATGCAAGAAAGTATAACAAATTCAAAAACAACTAGAAAAGAATATTTAGATTCTTTATATGGAACAACTAACTAATGAAAGGAAAGTAAGAGCATGAAAAAAGTGGGATTTATAGGGGCGTTTGATAAAACTGATATGATTATAAATATTGCAAAAATTTTAACTGTGCTAAAAAATAGAGTTATTGTAATAGATTCAACAATCAATCAAAAGGCTAAATATGTTGTACCTGTTATAAATCCTACAGTTACATACATAACAGAGTACGAAGAAATAGATATAGCAGTAGGATTTAAAAATATAGAAGAAATAAAGCAATATTTAGGAATTACAAATGATGAAGATATGCCTTACGATATTATGTTAATAGATACTGACACACAAGAACGAATAGAAGAATTTAATTTACTAGAAGCAGACAAAAACTTTTTTGTTACATCTTTTGATTTGTATTCTTTGAAAAAAGGACTAGAGATATTAAGCGGATTAAAACAACCAATTAATTTGACTAAAATTTTATTTTCCAAAGAAATGCTTAAAGAAGAAGACGACTACTTAAATTATCTTTCTCTTGAGTATAAAGTGGTTTGGAATGAATATAGAATATATTTTCCTATTGAAAATGGGGATAGATTGGTTCTTGCTGAAAATCAAAGAGTAGCTAAAATAAAATTCAAAAAATTAAGTGCACAATACAAAGACGGTTTGGTATTCGTTACTCAAGAAATTTTAAAAGATATGAGTGAATCAAACATAAGAAGAACTATAAAAACAATAGAAAGAGGAGTATAAAATGTCAATTGTAACATTCTTAAATAGTAGCAAAGAAGAGTCAGGAAAGACGTTATCAATAGCGGCAATTGCTACATATATGTCTATTGAGCATAATTATAGAATATTGGTAATTTCTACAACAGATGCCAAAGACTCCTTTAGAAGATGTTTTTGGGAAGAAAAAAAGCAAAAGAAAAGAAATTTAGGAATTTTTGGCCCAAATGCAAGGCTTGAAGTAGAAAATGGAGTAGATGGATTATCTAGACTAATAAGAAGTAATAAAATTTCGCCAGATGTCATTACAAATTACACAAAAGTTGTATTTAGAGACAGATTAGAAATTTTATTAGGAAGTGAAGCGAGAGAAAAAGCCAATTCAGTATTAAGTGAACAACAAGAAATCGAAAAAGTTTATCCTGATATTATAAGTACTGCTAATCAATATTATGATTTAGTTTTTGTGGATTTGGATGAAAATGTTAAAGCAGACTTAAGAAAAACAATTATAGACAATTCTGATTTATTAATAGTTAATATGAGTCAGAGACTAAGAAGTATAGAACAATTTGCAAAAGCTAAAGAAGAAGAACCACAATTTCGTACTAAAAAAACTTTAATACTTGTGGGAAGATATGATAGGTATTCAAAATATACAGCAAAAAACATATCAAGATATTTAGGAGAAAAAAATCAAATATTGACAATACCATATAACACATTATATTTTGAAGCAGCTGAAGAAGCAGGAGTACCAGACTTATTTTTGAAATTTAGAAAATCAATAGATCCAGATGATAGAAACGCATTTTTCATTCAAGAAGTAAAAAGGGCAGCAGATAATATCATATATAGATTACAAGATTTACAGATGAAAATGTAAAGGGAAGGAGAGCTGAAAATGACAATAATGAATATAGTACTATGTATAGTTGTTGTCGCAGTAGCTATATTTATAATACACTATTATTTAAAAAAGAAGAAGACAGAAGAAGTAGAAAAAGAAGTAGATACTACTGATGATAAAACATATACACTAGATCAAATGAAAGAGTTTGTGAAAAAAAGACTAGATGAAATAACAAAAGTAAACTTATATGATATAGGTCTTTCAGAAGAAGAATTAAAAAGAAGAAAAAATAAAAAATACGAACTAAAAAAAGCTTTAAAGGGATGTACTTATGGAGATGTTAATGATAAGAAATATGTTAAAGAATTAATATATGATTTATTGTCACAAGAATATGGTGTTAATGAAACTAACATATCACAAGCTATCTCATTTGATATACCATCTCTTTTAACAGCACAAGATAAATTCGATATTTTATTATATACATATAAAAAAGAATTTGGCTATGAAGCATTAACAGAATTGATAAAGAAGTATAATCTAGCTGAATTGAAATATGTAGAAGGAGAGACAAAACCTTCTTATGTTATTACTGAGCAAGAAATAGAAGATATATATGAAAAAGAAAATATTTTATTAACTTTTGCTGATAAGTTATCAGTAATTGTGCAAAGAATATATCAACACTATAAAGGATATAGTAGTATTGACGAAGTTAGAGACATGAATATAGATGGTGTTTCTGGTGGTGTATCTGGTTTACCAGAAAGTTTTTTGAGTCAAGTTGCACAAACAGATGGCGATTATTTGCAACAAGTATCAGAACATAAAGTTCCAAGAGCTTGTGATAGCATTTGGATATTTTTCCAAGGTAAATCAATACGTTTGGCATTTTTAAGCTTTGGAACAGAAGCAGAATTAAAAAGAGTTTGTCAAAACATATATAAATATAACAATCCAGGACAATTATCAGATACAAATGGATATAAAATCAATGAAATGAAAGACGGTTCTCGTGTAGTTGTTGTAAGACCAAGTTTCTCAGAAACATGGGCATTTTTCGTAAGAAAATTTGATGTCAAGAGAGCCACTCTAGAACAATTAGTAAGAGATCCAGGAAAAGAAGATACAATAGAATTATTAAAATTCTTAGTAAAAGGAGCAAGAATTACAGCAATTACTGGTGAACAAGGTTCTGGTAAAACAACATTGTTAATGGGTATGATAGAAAATATATATGAAACAATGAACATAAGAGTTCAAGAAACTGCATTTGAGCTTCACTTAAGAAAAATTTATCCAACAAGAAATATTTTAACATTTAGAGAAACAGATACAATTTCAGGACAAGAAGGTCTTGACGTTCAAAAGAAAACTGACGGTTCTGTAAACATCATTGGTGAGGTTGCAACAGACCCAGTAGCATCTTGGATGATACAAGCAGCCCAAGTTGCATCTAAATTCACATTATTTACACACCATGCTAAAACATTTCCAAACCTAGTAACAGCACTTAGAAACTCAATGTTAAGAACAGGTGTATTTACAGATGAAAAAACAGCAGAAGAACAAGTTGTACAAGTATTAAATTTTGATATACATCAAATTAAAGACTTTAGAGGAAAAAGATATATAGAAAGAATAACAGAGTGTATACCATTAGAAAATGTTAATGAATATACATTCGATCACAGAAATGAAAAAACACTTGAAGGTAAATTTGACAAGTTTTTCGATAATGCAACAAGGTATTTTAGCAAGTCAACAGATAAACAACTATATACTTATAGAAATATAATGGAATATATAGATGGCGAATATGTTATTACAAATCCAATTTCTGATGAAAATATCAGAGATATGAAAAATAACATGGATGAGACAGATGCAGAAGCATTTGATAGATTTATAGAAAAACATTGGCCTAAAAAAGTGAAAAAAACAGTACAAGTTAGTGCAATACCAGAGGAAACTACACAAGCAAAAAGAAGAGGAAGAAAACCAAAAACAGAAGCGTAAAGGAGGTGCTATTGGGTGTCTAGCGAAATATTATTATACATAATGGGTGGAGCAGTAGGTGTATTAGCAATAATTATTTTGATATATTATATTTTATCAAAGAAAATGCAAAAATCAGAATATAAAAAAATTCAAAGATTACAACAAGGAACAAAAGAAAAGTCATTTTCTACAGAAGTAATGTATCAAAAATTATATATAATGTTTATTAGAATCCCATTTTTAAAAAGATACATATTAAAATTAAGAAGAAGATTAGAAATTATAAATATAGATGATGAATATAATACAAGAAAAGATTCAGCTAAAATACTAACAAGGGCACTTTTAATAGTAATTCCAGTTGCTATAATTACAATAATTATAACAAGTTCAAGTTATTTAATAATGTTCATATTGTTAATATTTGAACTATTTATGATAGATACATTAATAGACGGCTCAATTGACAAAAAAGACAATAAATTATTACAAGAACAAGTTGATTTTTTCTCAGAAATAAGACATGCATATCATGAATTTAATATGGTTGAAGAAGCCATATATCAAACATCACAAGATGATGAAATGGATGTATCAAGACAGGGAGAAAAAATCTATGAAATATTAATTTCAGATGACCCGGAGACAGAATTAGAGAAATATTATGACATTGCACCAAACATATTCCTAAAAGAATTTGCAGGAATATCATATTTAACAAAAGAATTTGGAGATAGAAAAGTAGACGGTGCATCTTTATATTTGAAAAATGTTAATAACATTACACAAGAAATGCAACTTGAAATTTTAAAAAGAGACAAATTAAATTATGTTTTTCAAAGTTTAGCAGTTATTTCAATTGCACCTATATTGGCACTAGAGCCTTTGAAAAACTGGTCAATATCAAATTTTGCATTTACAGCTAGTTGGTATGAAGGAAAACCAGGAATGATAGTACAAATTTTAATATTAATATTAACATTTGTATCTTATATATTAGTTAGAAAATTAAAAGATAATGGCTCAACAGCAATGAATACTAAAAATACAGAAAATCCATGGCAAGCAAAAGTATATAAAAACAAAATTGGTAAAAAAATAGTAGATATGTTTTTACCAAAAGAAGGAACTAAAGAGTTTAGAAAAGTTCAACAACAATTAAAAGACTCAGCATCACATTTAAAAATAGAATGGTTATATGTAAATAGAATAACCTTAGCAATAGCAACTTGCTTAATATCTATGATATTATTTACATATATGCATCAAATGGCTATAGACTATGTATATACAGAGCCGACAACAAGTTACAACTTAATGGGAACTATGGATGAAAAAGACGAAAAACTAGCCATGGAAGTGACAGAGCAAGATAATGAATTTTTGGACATGTTTAGAGGAAAGCTAGATACTACAGAAGATGACATAGAAAGAGCAGTAAGAAGATCAAAATATTATGAAGAAGCAGAAGAAGATGAAATAGCAGAAGCTGTTCAAAGAATATATGAAAAACTGCAAATAGTAAATAGTGAATATATTCAATGGTTTGAAATCTTATTAGCATTTGTATTTGCTATTGTTGGATATATGGTTCCTATATGGATACTAATGTTCCAAGTTAAAATGAGGCAGATAGAAATGGAAGACGAGGTAATGCAATTCCAGACAATTATTTTAATGCTTATGCGAATAGAAAGAGTTAATGTTGAAATTATATTAGAATGGCTTGAAAGATATGCAAACATATTTAAAGCACCAATCACAAAATGTGTTAATAACTATGAAGCTGGTGCATGGGAAGCATTAGAACAGATGAAAGAAGAAGTAAGTTATCAGCCTTTAATAAGAATTATAGAAAGCCTTCAAGCAGCAGTTGAAAAAATACCTATTAAAGATGCTTTTGATGAATTAGATTCAGAAAGAGATTATTATCAAGAAAAGAGAAAAGAATCAAATGAAAGACTAATAAAGAGAAAAGCAATGATAGGAAAGGTTATAGGATTCGCACCAATGGTTTGTATGTTTGTAGGATATTTGATAATACCATTAGTATTTATAGGATTGTCAGCTATGTCAGATACATTTACAGAAATGTTAAAACAATCATAAGTAAAATAAAACAACTTTATTATATAATTACAAATATTTAATTTTATATAATAAAGTGAGGGAGGAGTAAAAATGGAAAATGCATCAAAAGCTTTGTTAATAGCAGGTGGACTTTTAATTTCTTTATTAATTATTGGTGCATTGCTCCTTATGTTTAATAATTTGACAGAATATCAAACTTCTAAAAGCCAAGGAGTACTAGAAGCAGATGTGAGCAAATTTAATAATCAATTTGAAACATACATTAGAAATGGAATAAGGGGTAGTGACCTAATTTCATTAGTAAATAGAGTTATAAATTATAATACTGTTACTGACCAAGACGGATATGAAAAAATGAAAATTTCAGTAAAAATTGCCGATAATGATGATTTGATAAGAGAGAAATTTTCATACGATAATGATAGAACAAAATATCCAAAACTTTTACAAAGAAGCTATAATCAAGATAATTTAAAAAATAGATTAACAGATAAGGTGACACAAATAGAAAATAAATATAATGTCGGAAATGTTAATTATATATCTAATCTAACTTCAAATATAAGTAAAGTCATGGATAATTCGAATGGACAAGAAGAAACTCAAAAAATATTGCCAAAAGATTTAAGTAATTATGGTGGTTATGAATCAATTAAAGAAGATGCACTTGTGTATTATGAATATACACAGCTAAAAAGAGCTTATTTTAATTGTACAGGAACTGCTTATAATCAACAAACAGGTAGAATTGTAGAAATGAATTTCGAATTTGATAGTAGTAGAAATTTAGAGTAAATAAAGTATTTATCAAAAACTTAAATTTATTACGAATATTAATAAAAAATATCAAAGAACAAATCTTTATAGAAAGGACAATATTCAATATGGAGAATGCAGCAAAAGCTTTAACAATGGCAGCAGCAGTTTTAGTTGGAATGTTGGTTTTATCATTAGGTGTATTCTTGTATTCAAATTTTTCATCATCCATGGGAAGAGTACAAGGGGAAAGACAACAGGCACTAAATAATCAATTTAATACACAATTTACTAAATATATTGGAACAGATGTTACTATTTATGATATTATAACAGTAATTAATTTAGCAAAAGACAATAATCAGAGCTATGGCTTGACACAGGCAGATGCTTTAGATGAATATTCATATTATATTACAGTTAATCTTAATGGAAGAAGGCAAGAAACAAAAAGCAAGGAAGAATTGGATCAGTTAATAGTTAATGATTTAAATGGTATTGCTAATACTTCAGATGAAAATTTAAGTTTGAAGAAATATGATTGTCAAGTTGAGATTAATCCTAACACTGAACTTGTATATTTGGTTAATTTTACAGACAGATAAAGTATTAGATATAAACTTATTAAATGTACAGATAGTCAATTTTACAAACCTGTTAAAAATATAATAATATTAAATTTTAATATAAGTAAGGATTTTTATGAAAAAGATAGTAATTTGTTTTGCTATATTATTAGCAGTGATTATTTCTGGAGTTTCTTATGCTTATGTTGTAACTAAAAATAATTATTATTCAGCTAAAAAAGAAAATTCACAATATGATAGTTATTATAATCAAGAGATTCAAGGAACAGAGATAGCGACTCTAATAAATAGAATAATAAATAATAATATAAGAAATGATGTTCAAAAAGGCAATGATGGTGTTTATATTGCAAATAATGAAAATTCTATTAATATGGATATAAAATTTACAGATGATGATAAAACACATCCAATCGAAATTCTATATTCAAATGGAATTGAAAAATTTGTTCAATATTATGGACAGATAAAATTTAAATGTACAAATGTAGAATATCATCATAAAACAAATAAAGTTAAATATCTGTTATTTGAACAAATATCAGAATAAATTTGTTATTAATGTTTGCTATGTCTTATAGCAATTAAAATAGAAAAAAATTTAAAATAAATAGGAGGAATTTATTATGGAGAATGCATCAAAAGCATTAATTATAGCAGGAGCTATATTATTAGCAATATTAATTATTACTTTAGGAATTTTTATCTTTCAACAAGCATCAGAGGTTACAAGAGATAGCAGTATATCAGATGTAGAAATTATTCAATTTAATGAAAAATTTACAAGTCATGAAGGTGAAAATGTAAGAGGAAGTGAAGTTAACTCTTTACTATCAACTATTGTACAAAATAATGTGGCAAATCAAGATGACACTAGTAAACAAGTACAAATAAATGTAACTTCTTCAAATTGGAACGGAACAAAACCTACTTCAACTACTGCACCTACTTCAACTGCAAATACTGGAAGGGCTCAAACTGGAAAAACTTATAAAGTAGTATGTACAACAGATACTAGTACAGGTTATGTTACAACAGTAACAATTAGCGATCCAGGAGCTGGTTCAGCTACATAAATTAAAAAGATAGGGTGATTTACAATGGAAAACGCAGCAGAAGCATTAAAAATGGCAGCTTTTGTACTAATCTTTGCAGTAACATTAGCAACAGCAATAGTATCATTTTCTAATGTAAGAGTAACAGCCCAGACGATATTAGACTATACAGATAGGGAATACGATTATACTTATGTAGATGATCAAAATGGACAAACAGCAAGAATTGTTTCGGCAGAAACTATGGTTCCTGCAATCATGAGAGCATATAAAGAAAACTATAAAATATTCTTTTATGAAAATGAAGCAAAAACGCCAATGACAATTTATGAAAAAACTTTGAGCAATAGCACAAAAGAAAGTATTAATTATATTGATTTGCAGAAAGAGACTCTAGAAAATGATGCACAAAGACAAAGGTTTGTAGAGTATATACTTTATGGAACTAAACAGAGTGGATATGAAAATGAATTTACTAATATAAGCTTGCCAGATGGCCCTTTATATGATATAATAAATAGGAATACGAATGGTTTTAGAGAAGAATTAGGAGAATATTATCAAGAAGATTTAAGTGAAAATCCAACAGAAAGTGAGAATACTACAACAGATAATGTTCCAACATCTAATAAAACTAAAAAGAGAGTAATTTCTTATTATAAGCAATAAAAAATAAAGTATTAAGGAGGGTTATTATGGAAGATACATTAATGATTGTAATAGCAATCGGAGTAGCAGTAGTATTAATGATAGTTGTTCCATTTATGTCAATGGCAGACAGAACAGACGATGTAGTTCAACTGACATTAGAAACAGCCCTATCAGATTTTGTGACGACTGTAAGTACAAAAGGGGAAATAACACAAGATGATTATTCAAAATTAGTAGAAAAAATATCAGCAACAGGAAATGCTTACGATATTGCAGTAGAAATACAATTTTTAGATGAAAATCCAGGAAAAAAGACAAGCCAAGTGCAAAGTACAAAGATAGGTGAAAATACTTATGTTGCAATATATGAGTCTCAATTTTTAGAGCAACTAGATAAAAATGGAAAAATAACATTAAAAGAAGGAGACATCGTTACAGCTGGAATAGAAAAAGAAAGTAAGAGCTTAGCAGATATATTACATGATGTTTTTCTAGGAGCAAGCGATAATTCATCATATATAGCAGTAGACTCAAAAATGGTAACAACAAACGGAGCGTCATAATCATTTAATAATAGCAATTGATATAGCTTGTAATGAAAATTACAGGCTATTAAAATATTATACAAATGCAAAGGAAAGAAAATAATGAAAATTCAAAGTTTAGCCGTAATATTTATTATAATAATACTGCCAATATCCATCATAGTTTCAGAATACATCCAAGGACAAATGCAAACTTTAAGACTACAAATATCTTATGATTCAAAACTAGATGATGCAACTTATGATGCGATAAAAGCATTTCAATTAAATACAGTAAATAGTAGTTCATCAAATTATGCTGACTCAAAATTGCGAGATATTGAAGCATCTGTAAACACATTTTTCAATTTAATAGCAACAAACTTTAATATGGCTGGATATAATAAAGACGTATTAAAAGACTATGTTCCAGCATTGGTATATACAATGTATGACGGATTTTATATATACTCACCATATACAAATACATTGGATGAAGAAACATCAAGTCAAATAACTCCTGGAACAGATACAGATATAAAATATTCAGACGGAATAAGAGTAACAGGACTAAAACCATATATATATTATAGTTGTAGATATACAACCGCAGCAATTGATGTTGTTATAACATATTCTTTAGATAATTATGTAACAATACAAGGAACAGTAAATGGAAACGCTGTAAACAAAGAAGGATATGTTTTAGATAACTTAACAGCAACAAAAGATGCAAGTGGAAATATTACAAGCATTACATATAGGGGACAAACAATAAGTGAAAACGAACCATTACAACAAGAAAGAGTAGGAAATGCAATATATAAATATATAAAAATAAATGGAGTAAAATATTATCAAGACATAGATGGCAGTTGGTTTTCATTGTTTAATGGAACTAAGTTAAAGCAAGACTCAATGGGAAATTTAACAACAGATAATAGTGCATATAGATTATATGAAGAAGCAGTAGAACTAAGAGATTTTATAATAGGAAATGGACTAAACGACTTAACTCCAAATGATGCAGTAATACCAGGCGATTCTAGAAACATAGAAGATGACAATGGTAATATAGTATATAGTTTTACTGGAGAAGAAAAAATATTTGATTACAACACAACTGGAAGATCAATAGAAGATAGCAATTCTAACTTCAATCAACATAGATTAGCAGTAATAAGATATGTAATAGAAAGAAATTTATCCATAGCAATAGCAAACTATAACAACTATTCTACTGGAATAATGACTAACTTCCAGATGCCAAGATTAAAAGAAGAAGAATGGGATTCATTATTAAGTAACATTTCTATGATAAGCTTTTTACAAGGACTAAATATAGGAGGAAAAGTATATAATGGATATTCTGTTGTAAACAATAATAAAAATGAAGAGGTAGTAACAGAAGAATCAATATATATAGTAACAAATGATAACTATTATCATAGAATAACAGATACAAACTTAGTAGCTGACGGAAGTAACATTATAGGCGGAGTGTTAAATATAGACTTAGAAAGAAAACAAATAATAGATACAGATATAGGAAATTATAATGATGCAAATGGAAGTATAAGGTATTATTATCCAAAGAATTATCTAGCTTGTTATAACTGTATTGTAGGACAAGGAAGCATAAATAATATTGGAGATGCAAAAAGTATATCTCAATATGTACAAAATACAGGAAATGCAACTTTAGCAAATGTGTATTATACAACACTTGCAAGAGAAAGATACAGTATGTATAAAGTTTCAAGAGATTCTATAACATTTAAGAATTCATTTAAAGTGAACCATTAGAATCACAATCTATTTTATTTTAAAAGTATGTAAAAAATGGTAATGAGAATAAAAAACTCATTGCCATTTTTTTGTATAAACAAAATAGAAAATGATAATAATAAAAATAATTAATAAAAGTAAATTTAGAGAGTTATTTGAAAGAATTTTACTTGCGTAAAATTTTGCACACGAACAATGACTTAGGCTTTAAAATATTATAAACAGATAAAATGTTCTAAAAAGCCTGATACTGTTCTATTAGTACCTTTGAAAAGTGAGAAAGGGATGAAATGTTTTATGAAGAAAGCAATTTTAAAATTTACAGTTATAATATTTTTATTAATATTTTATGCATATTTTATAGTTATTGATACAACACCAGATAATATAGTTCTCTTGGAAGGTGAAAAGTTTGAAACACAAACAATGTTAGGTTTTAATTTGACAAATGAGAACAAAACATTAACAGCTTCTTCAAATGCACGGAGGAAATGAAATGACAAATGTAGGAACTAAAACTGTAAGTTTAAATTTATTTAATAAAATTGCTATAAAAGATATACAAGTATCAGTATTGCCAAGAACTACTGTTATTCCAGTAGGAAATATTGCAGGTGTTAAATTATATACATCAGGTGTATTGGTTGTTGGAATGTCAGAAATAGAAGGAACAGACAATAAAATGTATAAGCCTTTTGAAAATACAGGTATAGAAGAAGGAGATACAATTATAGAAATAGATGAAAAAAGGATAACAAGTACAGAGGAACTAATAAAAGAAGTTAATGAGTCAAAAGGAGAGAATATAGAAGTAAAATATGTGCATGATGAAGAAACTAAGCAATGCAGTATAAAACCTGTGCAAACAAGTGAAACAGAATATAAACTAGGGTTGTGGGTTAGAGATAGTGCAGCAGGTGTAGGAACAGTTACTTTTTATGATCCGTCTAGCAAAACATTTGCGGCGCTTGGGCATGGAATAACAGACATAGATACAGAAGAGCTAATAAATATAGCTTCTGGAGAGTTTGTAACAACTAAAGTATTAAATATAACAAAAGGAGAGAAAGGAAATCCTGGTAAGGTTCAGGGGACAGTGGATAATCAGAAAAATATAGGAACTATTTATAAAAATAGTCCATTTGGAATTTATGGAAAGGTAGATAATTTATCAAGTTTAAATATTGATAGCTCAAAGGAAATGGAAGTAGCTTTAAGAGATGAAATTCAGTTAGGAAAAGCAACGATTTTGTGCAGTTTGGATAATAACAAGGTGGAAGAGTATGAAATTGAGATACAAAAGATATTTAAAGAAAATAATTACGATAATAAAAGTATGCAAATAAAAGTTACTGATAGTAGATTGATTGAAAAAACTGGGGGGATAATTCAACGGAATGTCTGGTTCTCCTATTATTCAAAATGGAAAGTTTATTGGTGCTGTGACACACGTGTTGGTTAATAATCCGGAAGAGGGATATGCTGTGTTTGGTGATATAATGCTGAAACAGGCAAAAGAAGTTGAATGAACTTTGGGCGAACTTTGAACTTTGGGGACAGTCTTTAAAGTTCAAAGAGATTAAATGGCAAATTATGCTTTCTTTCACAATCTTCTCGGCTTGTTACATAAATTATAAATTCTAAGCTTAAAATAACCGAGCCTCTCGTTAATCACGCTTCCTCAGTTATTTAAAGCTAAGAATTTATACATTTATTTCACGTCACATTCGAAGCTTGTTCAAGAAAGTATAATTTGCCATTTAGTTCTTTTAAAATGTTACTATTTTGAACTTTAAAGACTGTCCCCAAAGTTCAAGGCTTTAGTTTACAAGTAAAGGACCGATTTCTGTAACAGTTCCGGCACCAAGAGTTATAACAATATCGTCTTTTTGAACATTTTCTTTAATATAAGAAACACAATCATCAAAATCTGGAATATATTTAGCATCTTTTCCAAAAGAAGAAATCTTATCAGCTAAATCTCTGGAAGAAATTCCATATACATTGTTTTCTCTTGCAGCATAAATATCTAAAATGACGATATTATCAAAATTTAATAAAGCTTTAGCAAAATCATCTAAAAGGTTTTTAGTTCTACTGTAAGTATGTGGCTGAAAAATAACCCAAGATTTATTATATTCTTTATTCATTAAAGATTTGGCAGTTGCTAAGATTTCTGTTGGATGATGACCATAATCATCATAAACACTAGCAATGCCATTTATTTTGCCTTTAAATTCAAATCTTCTGTGTGCACCTGTGAATTTTAATAAAGCATTCTTAATATCTTTTTTATCAATTCCATATTCTGTACATAAAGATATACAAGCTAAAGCATTTAAAACATTATGCATTCCTGGAACAGATAAACTTATTCTGTCAAAAAATTGATTATGATGATATACATCAAATTCGGCAAAACCATCTTTATTAAATACAATATCTACTGCAAAAAAGTCCGTATTTTTATTTGTGATTCCATAAGAAATACATTTACAATTTGTATATTGTGGTAAGTCCAAACAATTTGAATCATCACCATTTATAATTAAAATTCCGTCATCAGGTAACAATTTTACATACTTAATAAAAGCACTTTTTATATTATCAAAAGTTTTGAAATAGTCTAAATGGTCATTATCAATATTTAAAATAATTTCGGCTTTAGGACTAAATTTTAAAAAACTTTCGACATATTCACAAGCTTCAATAATAAAATGTTCACTATTTCCAACACGATAATTTCCATTCAAAGGTTTTAAAAATGCTCCAACTTGAATACTAGGATCTTTTAAAGCCTCTATAAAACATAATGAAACCATAGAAGTAGTTGTTGTCTTTCCATGTGTTCCAGAGATACAAATAGTATCTTTATAGCAACGAGTTAATTCACCTAAAAAGTCAGCTCGTTCAATAGTTGGTATATTTAATCTTTTAGCTTCAAGAATTTCTGGGTCAGTTTGCTTTACTGCTGCAGAATATACTACTACATCACTTGCTGCAACATCTTCTAAATTATGACCAATTGTTACTTTTATACCCCTATCTAATAAAAGTCGAACAGATTCGGAGTTAGATGTGTCTGAACCTGTAATATGAAAACCCCAATTTTTTAAAATTGCAGCAATTCCACTCATACTAACTCCGCCGATTCCAATCATATGTATATTTTTATATTTTTTTATGTTTTCTATATTTGGCATTTTTGTACATCCTCCTTATAATAGATTGATTATATAATTATATGTTGAAAAATTCAATAGTTTTACAATTTTTTTGGAAATTTTAAGTAGTAGTTCGTTACAATTTATATATTAAAATTACTTCTTAAAATATTGATGTATTAATATTTTATAAATTTTTTCAATATTAATATATCAACATTTTTTAGCTTATTATAGAGGTTGAGAACTGTTATTATAATTTATTAAATTTTATTTATAAAAAATGTAAAAAAAAGAAGGATAAAATAAATTTATGGAGAATAATATAACTGTACATAAGATTAACGGATATGTACAAATAAATTTAAAACTTAAGGAAGGCGGTGCACGCAAAATGCAAATCACAGATGTACGTTTAAGAAAAGTAAATTCAGAGAACAGAATGAAAGCTGTTGCTTCTGTAACATTCGATAATGAATTTGTTGTTCATGACATCAAAGTTATCGAAAGCCAAAATGGATTATTTATAGCTATGCCAAGTAGAAAAACTCCAAACGGAGAATTCAAAGATATAGCTCATCCAATCAATGCTGAAACTAGAGAAAAAATTCAAACAGCTATATTAGAAGCTTATGAAGCTCCAGAAGCTGAAGGAACAGAGGAATCAGCAGAATAATTTATAGATAAAAAAGCACTTAGGTGCTTTTTTTTGTTGAAAAATTATTCCCCCGTTAACCTTTGAAAAATTATTCTATTTTTATTATATTAAATAAAAAAGCTTGAAAAAAAGGCAAAAACAAGGTAAAATAGTATAGAAAAAATAGTTATATTACAAAAATAATAGAAGACAATACAAAAAAGAAAATAAAAAGAAAGGAAAAAAATTAAAAATGTACTTAATAGTAGGCCTAGGAAATCCAGAAAAAGAATATGATAGAACCAGACATAATATGGGGTTTCATGTTATTAACAAATTAGCCAGAGAATATGATATAAAAATCAATAAAAACAAATTTAAAGGTTTAATAGGAACAGGAACAATAGAAGAAGAAAAAGTCATATTACTAAAGCCTCAAACATATATGAACCTAAGTGGAGAAAGCATAAAGGAAGTAGTAGACTTTTATAAAATAGACTTCAAAAACATAATTGTAATTTATGATGACATGGACATAGATATAGGAACAATAAAACTAAGAAAAAAAGGAGGCTCAGGTTCTCATAACGGAATGAAATCAGTAATATCATGTTTAGGAACAGAAGAATTTTCAAGAATTAGGATAGGGATAGGAAAGCCAGCTAATAAAGAAGAAATGATAAATTATGTAATTGGTTATGTTCCTGAAGAAGAATTCAGTAAATTAGATAAATCAACAACATTAGCTAAAGATGCAGTTGTAGATATTATTTTGAATGGAATAGACAATGCAATGAATAAATATAACTAAAATTTATAAAACAATTTATAATATAAACATAGAAAAAATAATGTTACTTATTAATAAAGGGAGCGAAAATAGAAAATGTTAGAATTAAACATAAAAAAAGAAGAAGGCAAGAAATATATAGCATTAATAAATGATGGTATATTGGAAGAATATTACGAGGAAAATAATGAGTCAAATAGAAATGAAGGAAATATATATATAGGAATTGTAAAAGACATAATAAAAGGTATGCAAGCGGCATTTGTAGATATAGGGACAGAAAAAAATGGTTTTATACATTTAAAAGATATTTTACCTAAAGTAGATGAAACTAAAGAAAAGCAAAATACAGATGTAAAAATTGAAGACATTTTAAAGATTGGACAAAAAATGTTAGTACAGGTAAAAAAAGATAGCAATGAAAAAAAAGGAGCAAGAATTTCAACACATATCAACTTACCAAGTAAGTACATAATGTTAATGCCAAATACAGATATAATAACAATATCTCAAAAAATAGAAGATAAAAATGAGCAAAAAAGATTAATAAATTTAGTAAGAAAAAATTTATCAGAAGGAAATGGTGCAGTAATACGAACAGCAGCAGAAAATAAAGAGCAAGAAATTATAAAAGATATAAAATATGTAGAAAACAAATGGAATAAAATAATACAAACTAGCATAAATCCAAATGAAAATAAGCCACAACTATTATATAAGAGCGAAGATATCATAGAGAAAATTTTAATAGATCTTGCAGATAAAAACTTAAAAAATATAGTAGTAAATGATAAGGAAGAGTATGATAAGATAGAAAAAATAAAAAATTATAATGAAGAATATAAGGATTTAAATATTGTAATGAAATCAACAGATAAAATTTTTAGCCAATATGATATTGAAAAACAAATTGAAAAAATAGAAAATAGAAAAATATGGCTAAAATGTGGAGGTTTTATCACTATAGATAAAACAGAAGCTTTAACAGCAATAGATGTCAATACAGGAAAATATACAGGTACAAAAAACTTAGACCAAACTATATATAAGGTTAATGAAGAAGCCACTATAGAAATTGCTAAACAATTAAGACTAAGAGATATCGGAGGTATAATTATTATTGACTATATAGATATGCAAAAAGAAGAAAATAAAAATAAAATAGAAAATCTATTAAAATTAGAATTAAGAAAAGATAGAGCCAAAACACAAGTAGAGGGATTTACAAAATTAGATTTAATGGAATTGACAAGAAAACATATTTGTAGTCATAGAGACTAATGTGCGAAAGGAAAGATTCATTACTTTAGGAAGGGAAACGGTTAAAAATGAAAATAGGATTTGTACACTTAGGATGTAGTAAAAATTTAATTGATACAGAAGCAACAATAGGAATATGCAAAGAGCACGGATTAGAAATTGTGAATGAAGAAAAGGATTCAGATATAATTATTATAAATACGTGTGGATTTATTGATTCTGCAAAAGAAGAAGCAATAAATACAATACTAGAAATGGCCGAATATAAAAAGCAAAAATGCAAATATTTAATTGTAATGGGATGTTTAGTCCAAAGATATTATGATGATTTGCAAAAAGCATTACCAGAAGTAGATTTATTTATAAAATTAGATGAATATGACTGTATATGGGAAAAAATTGAAGATTTAATAAAAAGAGGAATTGTAGAAAAATCAAAAACGAAGTCAATTAAGAAAATATCTGAAATATCTCCAATGCCGATGTTAACACAAGAAGAATTTTTAAACAGAGAAATAAGTACAGGTAAGAATTATGCATATTTAAAGATTGGAGAAGGATGTAGCAATAGGTGTACATATTGTGCAATTCCATATATAAGAGGTCCTTTTGTTAGCAGAAAAATGGAAGATATTTTACAAGAGGCAAAAGCATTAGTAAAAAAAGGAATTAAAGAGTTGATAGTGATAGCACAAGATACAACAAAATATGGAATTGATATTTATGGAGAAAGTAAATTAACAGAGCTATTGCAGGAATTGAGTAAAATAAAAGAATTAAAATGGATTCGATTTTTGTATTCTTACCCTGAAGGAATTTCAGATGAGTTAATTGAATTTGTTGCTAATAATGATAAAATAGCAAAATATTTTGATATTCCAGTTCAACATATAGCTAATAACATGTTAAAAAAAATGAATAGAAAAACAAGTAAAGAGCAAATCCAAGGATTAATTGAAAAAATTCGAGAAAGAATACCAGAAGTGACATTAAGGACAAGTTTAATGGTAGGATTTCCAGGAGAAACAGACGAAGATTTTGAAGAATTGTGTAAGTTTGTTCAGCAAGCTAAATTTGATAAGTTAGGAGCTTTTATGTATTCAAGAGAGGAAGGCACTCCAGCAGCAAAGTTGCCAGACCAGATACACGGAAATACAAAGAAAAGCAGATATAATAAGATAATGCAAATTCAGCAGAAAGTTTCGAATCAAAATTTAAGGAAGAAAATTGGAAAAGAGTATGAAGTTTTAATAGAAGATATGTCTTTTGACAGAAGATATTATATAGGAAGAACTATGCAAGATGTTCCGGATATTGACGGATTAGTATACATAAAAAACAATGCCGAAGAAAACCCAGAAAAATTTATAAATAAATTTATAAAATGTAAGATAATATATGTTGACAATTATGACTTAATTGCAGAAATGTAAGAATATTAAGAAAAAGGAAATATTAAAATTATAGATAAAGAAATATTAAAATAAAAAGAATTTTAAGTAAGTATGAGAAAGGGTGATAATGAAAAATGGACAAAAAGAGGATTTTAACAGGTGATAGGCCAACAGGAAAATTACATATTGGACATTATTTTGGTTCTTTAAAAAAAAGAATAGAAATGCAAAATAGTGGAAAATATGATATGTATATTTTAATTGCAGATGTTCAAGCACTAACAGATAATTTTAACAATCCAGAAAAAGTAAGAAAAAATGTAAGAGAACTAGCAATTGACTATTTGTCTTGTGGTATAGACCCAGAAAAAACGACAATATATATACAGTCAATGATACCAGAAACAGCAGAGTTAACGGTATATTATTCTAATTTAGTGACAATAGCAAGACTTCAAAGAAACCCAACAGTTAAAACAGAAATTGCACAAAAAAAGGAATTATTTGGAGAAAGTGTAACTTATGGATTTCTAGGATATCCAGTAAGTCAAGCAGCAGATATAACAACATTTGAAGGAGAATTGGTACCAGCAGGAGAAGATCAAGAACCATTAATAGAACAATGTAGAGAGATTGTAAGAAAATTTAATAGTATTTATGGGGAAGTTCTAGTTGAGCCAAAAATTGTATTGTCAGAAGGAAAGAGAATAAAAGGATTAGATGGAAACGAAAAAATGGGAAAATCTTTAGGAAATGCAATATATTTAGCTGATTCTGAAGAAGAAATAACGAAAAAGGTTATGAGTGCTGTAACAGATCCAAACAGAATAAAAAAAGATGATTTAGGAAATCCTGATATTTGTATGGTTGCATATTATCATAAATTATTTACAAAACCAGAAGATGTAAAAGTGGTCTGTGAAGAATGTAGAGCAGGAAAAAGAGGCTGCGTAGCTTGTAAAAAGCAATTAGCTAACAATATCATAGAGTATTTAAGACCTATAAGAGAGAAGAGAGAATATTACGAGGCACATCCAGAAGAAGTAGATAAAGTTTTGATAGAAGGAACTGCTAAGGCAAGAAAGACTGCACAAGAAACAATGAAGAAAGTAAAAAAAGCTATGATGTTAGATTATTTTGAGTAATTTAAATAAAGAAATTCATTATTTTAGTAGTTTAAGTAATATTAAACTTTAAGCATTATAAATGTAATTTATAATATAATCTTGAACTAATTTTACGATTACAAATAAATTAGTAAGGAGGAAGAAATGTTTACAGATTATACAAAAATCATTATAAAATCAGGTGACGGAGGAAATGGAGCTGCAACGTTTCGTCGTGAAAAATATGTAGCAGCTGGTCGGACCTGACGGAGGAGACGGTGGAAATGGTGGAAATGTATATTTTCAAGTAGATAAAGACAAAAATACATTAATTGATTTCAGATATAATAAAAAGTTCAAAGCTAAAAATGGAGAAAACGGAAGCGGAAGCCACTGCAATGGGAAATATGGAGAAGATTTATATATAAAAGTACCTATTGGAACAGTTGTAAAAGATGCAGAAACAGGAAAAGTAATAGCGGATTTATCAGAGCCAAATCAAAAAGAATTAATTTTGAGAGGTGGCAGAGGAGGAAGAGGAAACTTACATTTTGCAACTGCTACAAGACAAGCTCCTAGATTTTCAGAAGATGGTGAAAAAGGAGAAGAAAAAGAAATTATTTTAGAACTAAAATTATTAGCAGATGTTGGATTATTAGGTTTTCCAAATGTAGGGAAATCAACATTTTTGGCAACTGTTACAGATGCTAAACCTAAAATTGCGAATTACCATTTCACAACAATAATTCCTAACTTAGGAGTTGTAAAAACAAAAGACGGAAATGGATTTGTAATAGCAGATATCCCTGGAATTATAGAAGGTGCTAGTGAAGGAGTAGGATTAGGAATACAATTTTTAAGACATGTAGAAAGAACAAGATTGCTGTTACACTTTTTAGATGTTTCAGGACAAGAAGGAAGAAATCCAGTAGAAGATTTCTATATAATAAATCAAGAACTTAAAAAATATAGTGAAAAATTAAGTACTAGAAAGCAAATTATAGTGGCAAATAAAATAGATGTAATAGATGTAGAAAATAGTAAAGAACTAAAAGAAGTAGAAAATTTGGCCGAAAAAGAAGGATTAAAATTATTTAAAATTTCTTCTGCAACAAAACAAGGTGTGCAGGAATTAATTGATTATGTTTCAGAAACATTAAAGACTTTACCAAAAGAAGATTTAATTGATATAGAAGATAAGGTTGTATATACCTTAGAAGATAAACAACAAGATTGGGAGATAAAGGAACAAGACGGAGTGTTTATTGTAACAGGAAAAGCTGTTCAAAGATTAATGGGCAGAGTTAATATCGAGGATAATGAGTCAATGTATTATTTGCAAAAGTCATTAAAGAGTATGGGAATAGAAGATAAACTAAGAGAAATGGGGGTTAAAGAAGGAGATACTGTTATTTTAGATGATTGGGAATTGGAATGGTATGATTAATTTAAAAAAAGTAGTTGACTAAAGTAAAAAAAAATGGTATAAATATATAGATTAATTAAAGGCCCCTTGGTCAAGCGGTTAAGACGCCACCCTCTCAAGGTGGAATCATGGGTTCGATTCCCGTAGGGGTCACCAAAGAAAAAATTAGATAAAAGTAATAAATTAAAAGGGAGTAGCTTCAAATTACTAATCAACATTCGCGATATGATATATCTGGTTAGTAAGCTATCGATTAAATAGTAAGCAAGACTTTTAAAAGGAATTTGAAAAAATCCTTTTAAAGGTCTTTTTGTAGTTTAAAACCAATAATTCTGACTTAAACTTATTGATTGAAAATTTATTTCATACAAACTAATAGTATAAAACAATTTATTTCAATCAATGTTGTAGAATGATACTTTTAATCAAATGATAAAAGTTATATAAGCTTAACATTTTAAAATTATAAATTTTTGCAAAATGGATAAAATAAGGAAAAAAGGAGAGGATTAATTTGGAAAACATCAAGTGGTTTAACAAAGAAGTAAAGGATGTTGAAAAAGAACTAAATACAGACTTAGAAAAAGGGTTAACGACAGAAGAAGTTCAAAAAAGACAAGAAAAATATGGCTTAAATCAATTAAAAGAGGCAAAAAAGAAATCTTTACTACAAAGATTTCTAGATCAATTTAAAGACTTCTCAATAATTGTACTAATAATTGCAGCAATAGTTTCAGGAGCTGTTGGAATAGCTGAAGGAGAAGGAATAACAGACACAATTATTATATTAATAGTAGTTATTGTAAATGCTATTATAGGAGTAAGTCAAGAAGCAAAAGCAGAAAAATCATTAGAAGCCTTGCAAAAATTAACAGACCATGCATCAAAGGTAGTTAGAAATGGAGAAGTAACAGTAATTCCTGCAAAAGAATTAGTACCAGGAGATATAGTTGTTCTTGATACAGGAGACTATATACCAGCAGATTTAAGAATTATAGAAGCTGTAAATTTAAAATCACAGGAAGCTTCTCTTACAGGAGAATCTGTGCCAGTAGAAAAAAATACTGAAAAAATTGAAGATACAGAAGTTGGCGTTGGAGATAGACTAAATATGTTATTCTCTTCAAGTTTGGTAACATTCGGTAGAGGAAAAGGAATTGTTGTAGAGACAGGGATGACAACAGAAGTTGGAAAAATAGCAGGAATGATAAATAGTACAGAAAAACAAGAAACACCATTACAACAAAAACTAAATAAATTAGGAAAGACATTAGGTATTGCAGCACTTGCAATATGTGTGGTTATATTCTTTATAGGATTACTTCAAGGAAAAGAACCAATTCAGATGTTTATGACAGCAGTAAGTTTAGCAGTTGCAGCTATACCAGAAGGATTAGTTGCAGTATCAACAATTGTTCTAGCAATAGGTGTTCAAAAAATGGTAAAAAGAAATGCTATTGTAAAAAGATTACCAGCAGTTGAAACATTAGGAAGTGCAACAGTAATATGCTCAGACAAAACTGGAACATTAACACAAAATAAAATGACAGTAGAGAAAATCTTTATAAATTCTGAAACAAAAGATGTTAAAGATTATAAAGAGCAAAATAATAATGAAGATGTAAAAAAATTAGTATATGCAAATATGCTATGTAATGATACCAAAATATCTAAAGATGGAAATTTAACAGGAGACCCAACAGAAACAGCATTAGTAGATATGGCATTCAAACTAGATTTTGAGCCAAGTATATACGATATGATGCCTAGAGTCCAAGAAATACCTTTTGATTCTGACAGAAAGTTAATGACAACAGTAAATGAATTTAATGGAAAATATGTTGTGTATACAAAAGGTGGAGTAGACGAATTATTAAAAAGATGCAATAATTATTTATTAAATGGAGAAGTAAAATCAGATTTAGAGAAATATGCTGAAATAATCAGACAAAAAAATGAAGAAATGGCAAAAGAAGCATTAAGGGTGCTAGCTTGTGCGTATAAAGAAATAGATCATAAACCAACTACTGAAGAAATGGAAAACATGGAAAATAATCTAACATTTATAGGAATGGTAGGAATGATAGATCCACCAAGAGAGGAAGCAAAAAAAGCAGTAGAAAAATGTAAAACAGCAGGAATAAAAACAATTATGATAACTGGAGACCACAAGATAACGGCTACAGCAATAGCAAAGAAATTAGGAATTCTAGAAAATGAAGACGAAGCAATAACAGGTCAAGATTTAGAAAAAATGTCTGATGAAGAACTAGAAAAAAATGTGAGAAAATATTCTGTATATGCAAGAGTTTCACCAGAACATAAAGTTAGAATTGTAAAGGCATGGCAAAAAAATGGAGAAATTGTCGCTATGACAGGTGACGGGGTAAATGATAGCCCAGCACTAAAAAGATCAGATATTGGATGTGCAATGGGGGTTGTTGGAACAGATGTAGCAAAAGAAGCGGCAGATGTAATATTAACAGATGATAATTTTGCAACAATAGTATCAGCAGTAGAAGAAGGAAGAAGAATATATGACAATATCTTAAAGGTTATACAATTTTTATTATCAAGTAATGTAGGTGAAATAGTAGTATTATTTTTAGCAACACTTTGTACACCGTTATTCGCACAATGGTTTGGAATATCAGATATTACTCATTTAGAAATATTGTTACCAATTCATATATTATGGATAAATTTAGTAACAGACTCACTACCAGCTTTGGCATTAGCATTTGATCCAGCAAATGAAGATATAATGAGAAGAAAACCAAATAAACCGGGAAAAGGTGTATTTACAAAAGGAATGACATGGAGAGTTATCTATCAAGGTGTAATGATAGGATTATTAACATTAGCAGCATTTATGATAGGATTAGCAACAACAACTACTCCAATAGACGGTTTGACATTAGACGAGTCAAAAATAGAAGTTGGTCAAACAATGGCTTTTGTTACACTTGCATTATCTGAACTTGTACATGTATTTAACATAAGAAATAATAAAAAATCAATATTTAAAACAAAAGTGTTTAATAATAGTAAATTAATTTGGGCTGTATTAGGCTCAGCTGCTTTGATGTTTATTATTTTAGCAATACCAGCATTAAGAAGTATATTTAGCATACCATTATTACCAGTAGGAAATATCATTGAATTAGTATGTTTAATATTTGCTCCATTATTAATTGTAGAGCTATTTAAGTTATTTAAAATAAACACAACTAAAGATGAATAAGTTGTTATAACCGTTCTGAGGTCAATATGGAAAAATATGATTTCTTTCTTCGTCTTCTCGGCTTGCTCCATAGATTATAAATTCTAAGCTTAAAATGACCGAGCCTCTCGTTAATCACGCTTCCTCAGTCATTTTAAGCTAAGAATTTATACATCTATTCCACTGCACATTCGAATCCGACTTAAGAAATCATATTTTTCCCTATTGACCTCTGAACTGTTACAAGTTATTAAAAAAGTAATGCTCAATTGTTGAAGTTTATGTAAATATAAGATATAATTATATTAATATGGTAATAGCCATTTGCAGATAAAATCCTTTTTATTACTGGTATTAATCCAGTTCATTAATAAATATTAATAATAAAGGGAGGTATTTTTATGAAGGGACGGAAAAGCAAAAGACTAGAAAAGTATAACAGCCAAATATCTTCTTCGATTTTCTTTGTTATGGCAGTAACAGGAGCGTTTATTGGAGCTCTTATTGGCTATGGAGTATCCCGCCAAGGAGAATTTGGAATAATAATATTAGCGATTATTATTGGAATGTGGGTAGGTAGCATAATCGGTGCTGCTGTATCAATATTTTGCTTGATATTATTAGAGTCAAAATTTAGAAACAAGGACGAAGATAATTAAGATTCCGTATATAATAAGAGGGCTTTACTAAAGCCTTCTTATTATTTTCTATATGAAAAATCAATTTTTATCTTAGTCATATATGGATTTGTACAATAATTCATAGGTAAAAGCTGGGATAATCATTTCTTTTACAATCTTCTCGGCTTGCTCCATAGATTATAAATTCTAAGCTTAAAATAACCGAGCCTCTCGTTGATCACGCTTCCTCAGTTATTTTAAGCTAAGAATTTATACATCTATTCCACGGCACATTCGAATCTTGCTCAAGAAATGATTATCCCAGCTTTTACCTCTGAATTATTACGGAATTTTCTAATTTTTTTCGAAAAACATTTGACAAAAATATATATTTAATAGATAATATAAATATAAAAATTGCGATAGAAAAAGTCATGAAATACAAAGGAGGAAAAACAAAATGTATATATTTAATAGAATTACAGTCAATCCACAATTGCCAAAAAGAATTGAAAAATTGACAGAAATATCAAATAATTTATGGTGGTCATGGAATACAGAATTTTTAAGATTATTTCAAAAAATAGACAGAGACTTATGGGAGCAATCTAGCAAAAATCCAATAAAATTTTTAAAGCAAGTATCACAAGATAGACTAGAAAAAGCGTCAAAAGATATACTATTTTTAAAAGAATATGATAGAATCGCAGAAAATTTTGACAAATACATGAACAGTAAAAATACTTGGTTTTCAAACAAATATCCAGAAAACAAAAATGATTTAATAGCATATTTCTCAGCAGAATATGGGTTAGATGAAACTATACCTATTTATTCAGGTGGGCTTGGAATATTATCAGGAGATCATTTAAAATCAGCAAGTGATTTAGGAATCCCATTAGTAGCAGTAGGACTATTATATAAAAATGGATATTTTCATCAAAAAATAAATGGATATGGGCAACAGGAAACAGAATATAACAATATTGACTTATATGATTTACCAATAAATACAGTTAAAGATGAAAAAGGGGATGACTTAACAATATATGTAAAATTCCCTAAAAGAAGGCTATATTTAAAAGTATGGCAGGTAAATGTAGGAAGAGTAAAATTATATTTATTAGATTCAGACATTCCAAAAAACAATGAAGAAGATAGAGATGTAACATTAAGACTATATGGTGGAGACCAAGAAATGAGAATCCGTCAAGAAATTGTCCTAGGAATGGCAGGAGTTAATTTATTAAATAGAGCATTAGGATTAAAACCTACTGTATACCACATGAATGAAGGGCATTCAGCATTTTTAACATTAGAAATTATAAAAAATATAATAAAAGAAAAACAAGTGTCTTTTGATATGGCAAGAGATATAGCTAGTTCAAAAACAGTATTTACAACACATACACCAGTTCCAGCGGGAAATGATATTTTCCCTGTTGCATTAGTAGAAAAATATTTTAAAGAATTTTGGCCAAGATTAGGATTAAGTAGAGAAGAATTTTTACAATTAGGAATGAAACCAAATGCAAATTTTGACCAAGGATTTAACATGGGAATTTTGGCATTAAAAATAGCAGGATTGAAAAATGGAGTTAGTAAACTTCATGGAGCAGTCTCAAGAGAACTTTTCGGAGATGTATGGCCACAAATCGCAGCAAATGAATCACCAATAACTTATGTGACAAATGGAATTCATACATGTTCATGGCTTGCTCCAAGAATGAAAGAACTATATAACAAATATATGATGCCATATTGGCAAGATAATATGTACAAAGACTCTGTTTGGGAAAAAGTAAGAAATATACCAGACGAAAAACTTTGGAATGTTCATATAGATAGAAAAATCAAATTAATTAAATTAGTAAAAGATAGTACTACGGAAAGATTAAGAAGATCTGGATATAGCTATGAAGAAATAAATGCAATAGTTTTAAAATTAAATCCAGAAGCACTTACTATAGGATTTGCAAGAAGATTTGCAACATATAAAAGAGCAACGCTTATATTTAAAGACTTAGAAAGAATAACACAAATACTAAATAATGAAAATAGACCAGTTCAAATAATATTTGCAGGGAAAGCACATCCTGCTGACAAAGAAGGTCAAGACTTAATAAAATATATTCACGAAGTATCAATGATGCCACAATTTAAAGGAAAAATCTTTTTACTTGAAAACTATAATATAGCCATGTCAAGATATTTAATAAGCGGTGTAGATGTATGGTTAAATAATCCAAGAAGACCTATGGAAGCATCAGGAACAAGTGGACAAAAAGCATCAGTAAATGGAGTAATAAATTTCAGTGTACTAGATGGCTGGTGGGCTGAAGGATATACACAAACTAATGGATGGACAATTGGAACAAATGCAGAATATGACTCTTATGAAGCACAAGATGTTGCAGATAGCCAAAGTATGTATCGTACATTAGAAGAAAAAATCATACCAACATATTATGATAAAAATAAAAATGGTATCTCAGAAAAATGGCTAGAATTAATGAAAAATTCAATCGTGACAACAGGTGGAAAATATAGTACAGCTAGAATGTTGGTAGATTATACAGAGAAGCTATATATGCCATTATGCCAATTGACTAAAAAATATTATGAAGATATAGAAGAAGTTGCACAATATAATTCTTGGAAAAAAGATTTATATATGAATTGGAAAGACATTAAAATAAATCAAGTAAATAACTTAGATAACATTACAATTGATGCCGGAAATAATATTGAAGTAGGATGCGAAGTAGAACTACCAAATGTTGATGTAAATAATGTGACTGTTGAGGCATACTATGGGAAAATATTAGATAACGGGGTTGTGGAAGATGTTAAAATTATCCCAATGAAATTAACAGAAGCAGATGAGGAAAATAGAAAATACTATTTTACAACGAAAATAGAGTTGACAACAGGTGGAAATTATGGTTATACATTTAGAGTTATGCCTAGACACGAAATGCTACTTGAACCAGCTAATTTGAATTTAGTTAAATGGATAACAAAATAATTGTGCCATTGGGGACGTGTTCATTTGGCACAATTGCACTTTTTAGCAAATCAACTTATGAGTAAAATCTAAATTATTCCAAGAATCATACTCATAACCAATAGTATAAACATTAGTAGCCCAAATATCCTTCTCAAGAAGGATATTTAAATTTTTATTTTTATTATTATCAACAAATCTCTTAACAGAAGTAATAATAGGAAGAGAAGGATTTGCCTTAGCAACTTCAGAAACGATAAACTTTCCTCGTTCATTAAAGCCTAAAACTCTTATGTAGGGACTTACTTTCTTGGAGATCTGCATATCTTTTTTCGTAATACCAAGTAAAGAATACAATAAAATCCTTTGAATTCTAGTATTAGTATACCTTTTAGACTTAATAATATTTAAAAATTCAACAATACTATTGCAAGAATTGGTAGCATTTTTAATAGCATTTTCAAGACCTTCATTAACGTCAGGCAAATTTGCAATATCAGCCAAAGACATTTTTCTCAAATTATATATAATTTCTCGTTCAAAAACAGAAATATCAGGAACAACATGTCCGACTTTAATACTATCTATTAAAGAAGAATAACTTTGAGGAGGCATTAAATTACCCAAAATATTTAATCCATTATTTTTTACAATATTCCTAATAGCTGTACTACTAGCGATATTGCCTGTATAAGAAATGTCGTTATATTCAGCTTCATATCTATGAACACAAATAGGAATAATAGAACTTTTGTATTTTTTCAAAGCTTTCAAATATTCAATTCCTAATATATTATTAGGAGAAGACAAAATATTAGAATAAGTTTTAATATCATTTAAGTACATTAATAAAGCGTTTTCTCTAGCTTTAGGAAAAGAATTACCTTTTTCTAATTCATGAGATAAAATTGCTTTAAATTCCTTAGGTTCGCGATATAATATATCAGCGACTTTTTCTAAAATATCAATGTTAGAAGTTTCAGCACCAAAAGATATGTAATCAACTACTCCTAATGAATTTAAAATTTTTATAGCTCCTTCAGCAAAATTTTCAGCACTAGATATAGAATATAAAACAGGTAGCTCTATAACTAAGTCAATTCCATTTTCAATTGCTGATTTTGCTTTTGACCATTTATCAATTAAAGAGGTGCTTCCACGTTGAGTAAAATTTCCACTCATAACAGCAATAGTGTATGTAGCACCTGTGATTTTCTTTGATTCTTCTAAATGAAAGAGATGCCCATTATGAAATGGATTATATTCTGCAACTATTCCTAAAACTTTTCCCATGAAAAAACTTCTCCTTTAATATTGTATAAATTAAAATTAACTGATATAATATTATCATATTAAAAAGAAAAACGCAATTAGTAAGTAATTTAGGTTTCGGTAATGTTTCGTCGAATTGGGGGATTATCATTTGAAGTTATTGACGAATGTGCCGTGGAATAAAAGAAAGGAAATTCTATGGAAAAAGTAGTAATATATACAGATGGAGCTTGCTCAGGAAATCCTGGACCAGGAGGATGGGGAAGTATTTTAATGTATAAAGGAAATAAAAAAGAAATATCAGGAGGGAGCAAAAACACTACCAATAATATTATGGAATTAACAGCTGTGATTGAAGGATTAAAACTCTTGAAATTTCCGTGTGAAGTAGATTTATATAGTGACAGTGCTTATGTAGTAAACGCATTTAAACAAGGATGGATATATAACTGGCTAAAAAATGATTGGAAAACATCAGGAAAAGAATCAGTAAAAAATAAAGAACTTTGGCAAGAACTATATAATCTTACTAAAATACATAAAGTGAATTTTATAAAAGTTAAGGGACATAGCGATAATGAGTTTAATAATAGATGTGACGAAATGGCAAGAAATGCAATAAAATAATATGTGGCAAACGAACCTGTCCCAGGTGGCAAAAAATTGCCAAATGAACCCGTCCCGGGTGGCAATAATAAAAGGAGGAAAAAATGATAATAGAACAACTTATATTTACAGTAATAGCTCTTGCAATATTTGTATATATGTTCTTCAAAATGATAAAAAACAATGATACAAGTTATATTATCTTATTAATAATAGAAGCAGTAGGAATTGCAATAAATTTTGTAGAAGTATTATTTAATATAAAATTAAATATAGTATTTTTATTTTTAAAATATGTGTTTTCAATAATTTTACCTTTAATAGTAATTATTATGGAATATAAGGGATTTTTACTACTTGAATTTACAAATTTATTTATGGCGAAATTTTTTATAATGATTGAAAATGATAAAAAAGCAAAGCAATATTTAATTAATTTAGTAACAAAAGTTCCAGAAAGTTATAAAGGGCATAAATTATTAGCAGAGTTATATGAAAAAGAAGGTGGAATGAGAAAATCAATAGATGAATATGTACAAGCTATTGACATTAACAAAAAAGACTATGATTCGTATTATAAAGTTGCTGGTTTGTTAAATAATTTAGATAAAAAAGACGAAGCAATAGAGATGCTTTTTGCACTTATTAATAAAAAGCCAGAAATGCTTGAAGCAACACAATTATTAGGAGATATTTTAATAGAAAAAGAAATGTATAAAGAAGCTGTGAATGTATATCAAGAAGCTTTAAAACATAATCCAACAAGTTATGAATTGCACTATAATTTAGGTATAGCATATACAATGTTAAATGATTTTCAAAATGCGAAGATATGCTATGAAAAGGCAGCAGAAATTAATGCTCTTTTATATAATGCTAAATATTCATTAGCGGAGATAGCTTTAATATATAAAGATTTAGAAGAAGCAGAAAGACGATTTATTGAGGCGATAGAAGAAGATGAGCTATCAGCAGATGCATATTTTGAACTGGCAAAAATTAATTTGATAAAAGGTGAAAAAGATACAGCTATACAATATATAACTACTGCAATTGATATCAATCATAAAAAAATTGTTGAGAAAGTAAAAAGAGATCCTATATTTATTCCAATTATGGGGAAAATTTCGATACCATTTAATTTAGAAAATAAAGAAATAGATGAACATGATGAAAACAGTGATAAACAAGGAAAATCAAATAATAAAAAGTTACAAACTAAAGAAATAAATGCTAAAGAGCATTTGGAAGAAATGGTTGAAATAACAAGAAACTTAAGTTACAATGATATAAACTTATTAAAAAGAAATCTAAAAGGAAAATCTAAAGAAGAACAAATAAATGAAAAGGAAGAACAAAATCAAAAAGAAATACAAGAATAAATAAAAAAACTCATAAAATTCTGAAAATTCAATATAATAAATTTATAGAAACTATATACGATTTTACTTGCGTAAAATTTAAATAAAATTAGAAAGGAATTGAATTTTATGAGTACAAATTTTGCTATAATTGGCGGAGATTTAAGAATTATAAAATTAGCAAATATTCTTGCAAAAGAAGGAAATAAGGTATATACTTATGGACTAGAAAAAGCAGAAGAGTTAAAAAATTGTGAAAATGTAACTTTTTGCGATAAATTGAGCCAAACTGTAAAACAATCTGAAGTAGTGATTGGTCCTATACCATTCTCTAGCAATGGAAAGGAAATAAATACACCATTTAGTGACCAAGTAATTTCAATTAGAGAATTGATGCACGAGCTCAATGCGAAAATTTTAATTGCAGGAACTATAACGCCAGATGTTTATGATCTGGCAAACGATGAATATATTGAGATAATTGACATTATGAAGAGAGAAGAATTAGCAGTTTTAAATACTATATCAACAGCAGAAGGGGCTATAGAAATAGCGATTTCAAATACTAATAAAATAATTCATGGAAGTAAGGTATTAATTTTAGGTTTTGGAAGAATAGGGAAAGTATTAGCAAGAAAAATGGCTGGATTATCTGCTAGAGTAACATGTGCAGCTAGAAAAGATGAGGATTTAGCGTGGATAAGGGCTTATGGACATAATGCTACAAATATTAATGCTTTAGGAGAGAACTTATCAGAATATGATATTATTATTAATACAGTTCCACATATTATATTAGATAAAGAGAAGTTAGAATATGTAAAAGATGAGGCATTATTAATAGATTTAGCTTCTAATCCTGGTGGAATAGACAAAAAAGTTGCTAAAGAAAAAAATCTAAAATTGATTTGGGCATTAGCTCTACCTGGAAAAGTAGCACCAGTTACAACAGCTGAATTTATTAAAGATACAGTTTATAATATTTTAAAAGAAATATATAAAAAAGATTAAGCCAAAAAATGAAAAAACAAAGGAAGGAAGAAAGCAATGATTTTAGAAATTTTAAAAACGATTTTATTTGGAGTAGTAGAAGGTATAACAGAATGGCTACCAATAAGTAGTACAGGGCATTTAATTTTGGTAGAGCAATTTGTAAAATTTGAACAAGTATCACCAGATTTTTGGGATATGTTCCAAGTAGTAATTCAATTTGGAGCCATTCTAGCAGTAGTTATTTTATATTGGAAACAAATATGGCCATTCACAACAGATAAGCAAAAAGCAGTAAAATCAAAAGGATTATTATCTTTTGTAAACAAAGACATAATGATTTTATGGTTTAAAATTTTGGTGGCTTGTATACCAGCTGCAATTATAGGTATTCTTTTTGATGATGTATTCACAGCTTTATTTTATAACCCAGTGTGTATAGCAATTGCATTAATAGTATTTGGTATAGCATTTATAATAGTAGAAAACTTTAATAAAGGAAAAAGAACAAAAAATAAGAAGGAAGAAAGTTCAGATATTACATATAAAGATGCTATTATAATAGGAATTTTCCAATTATTAGCAGCAATATTTCCAGGAACATCACGCTCAGGAGCAACAATTATTGGAGGATTAATGATTGGTTTGTCAAGAGCAAATGCGGCAGAATTTACATTTTATTTAGCAATTCCAACAATGCTAGGAGCAAGCTTGTTAAAACTTGTTAAGTTTGGTTTTGCATTTACAGGAACAGAATTAGTAATTTTATTGGTAGGAATGTTTGTATCATTCTTAGTTTCAATACTAGTAATTAAGTTTTTAATGAGTTATATTAAAAAACATGACTTTAAAGTTTTCGGATATTATAGAATTATATTAGGTATAATTGTATTGGCTTATTTTATGATTTAATTGAAATTTTGGAAATATCTTAGAAACAGAACAAGATAAGATCTGTTTTGTAACAATTCAGAGGTCAACGAAAGAAGAAACCATTCTTTTTCCGTTGACCTCTGAACTGTTATTCTGTTTTTAAGATATTTTTAAATTTTATTGAAAAACTTATTTATTTTTGTTATACTAAGTAACATAATTTGAATCAATTTTTTTATATCTAAATTTATTCCAAAATTTTAAAAATAAGAAAAAAGAAAAGAAGGTGAGAAAAAAAGAGAAAGACTATAATATTCGTTTAATATTTATCTATAAATAAATATTGACTGAAAAATAGAAACAAAATATAATAAAGAAAGAAGGAATTCAATGAAAGTTTTTACTTATCAAGAATATTTAAAAATTATCGGAATGAAAGAAAAAATAATAATAAAAACAGATAACAAGTTTAAATCTATAGTTAGTGGCATAAGAACAAAAGAAAATAATAATTTAGGAATGTTATGTTTAAGAGAAGATAAAGAAGAATATAATATAGGTCAAGTAGATGCAGGAAAAAATATTGCCACAAAGAAACAAATAAATCATCCTCATGATAAAATATTTAGAGCAGTTTTAGAAGACAAAAAACAAATTATAGAGGTGATTAATGATGTATTGAATTTAACAAGAAAACTCACAGAACATGAGATAGATATATATAACAGTAGTTTTGTAAACGAAAGATTTGAAAACAAAGAATCGGACATAGTGTATAAAATGAAAGAAAATGATATATTCTTCTTAATCGAACATCAATCAAAAATAGATTATGAAATGCCAATGAGAGTATTAAACTATGAAATAGAAATAATGAGACAAGCATTAGGAAATAGAAAAATAGCGAAAAACAGTAAAATACCAATGATAATACCAATAGTAATATATACAGGAAAGGGAAAATGGAATGCAGCATTAAAAATAGAAGAATACCAAGAAATGTTACAGGATTATAAAATAAGAGCATTAGGAGAATATAATTTAATAGATATAAATGATTACTCAATAGAAGAATTAGAAAAAAATGAAACATTTTTGGCAAAACTAATGATAATAGAAAAATCAGAGAACAAAGAAGAACTAATAAAGAATTTGACTAAAATAGTAGAGAATGAAAAAGTAACAGAAAATGCAAAATTATTATATAGAATAATAAGTTATGTATTAAGAGAAAAATTAGGAAATGAAATGACAAAAGAATTGTTAAAAAAATTAAAAGGAGGTAATGAAAATATGGGATTAGCAGTAATGGAAATGTTGGAAAAAGAAGAAAGAGAGTTAAAAAGAAAAATAAAAAAGACACGTGAAGAAGGTAGATTATTAGGAATTGAACAAGGAAAAAATATTGGAAAAATAGAAGTTGTTAAAGAAATGTTAAAAAATCATATAAAAGATTCTGTTATAAAAAAAGTAACACATATAGAAGAAAAAGAATTAGAAAAATTAAAGTTAGAAATAAAATAAATAAGAAGAAAAAAATAGACGTATTAAAATTATTCAATACGTCTATCTTTTTTTTCAGAAGAAGAATTGCAAAGCTTTTCATATTCTTTACACTTAATCTTGTAGTCCATTTGCATACATAAATATCTATAATAGCTAAAAGCTTGTTCATACTGCATAATAGGATTAAACATATAATCTTTGTATAAATCATTCATATCAACATTAGAATCCATATAAGGTGGCATATAACCATTAAAATCTTTATCCATTATAACCTCCATCTAAGCAATAAATGCCTTTAATTTTTTAAATAATTTTGAAATATGTAAGCAGAAATCTTTTCTTATATAAATATATTAAAAATATGAGAAAATATAACTATAAATCAAAATTTAGAAAAGGAAAAACTTGTATAAAAACAAAAGTATAAAAAGCAGCAAAAATACCATGAAGTAACTTTCCTAATATATAAGGTTTAATAGACAAATCTGTTTTTGATGTAATACTAAGTACTTGTAGAAGAATAGAAATTCCACCAAACCCTAATAAAAATGCAGTAAAAATAATGTTAAGAGAAAACTTTTTACAAGCAATATTAGAAATTATATTAATACCATTGGTAATTTCTAAAAATCCACTAAAAAGAGGAGATATGAAACTAGTATCAATATCTAAAAAATTAAATAAAGGAGAAAAGGTAATAGTAACAAGGTTTAGTAATCCACTAGCCTTCACAATAGAAATGATACTAGAAAAAATAACAACAAATCCACCTATCAAAACTATTGTGGAAATACTACTAGTTATACTTTCAGCTAATACTTCTCCCAAATTAGAAAAAGAGACTAAAGTTTTTTTGTTTGAATCGATACTTTTTTTATTCTTTAATACTAAATTTTTAGATATTTTTTTCTTTTTCCAAAAGCGAAAAACTATTCCGACAGATATACATCCTAATATGTGAGTAATAAAAAGCAAAAGTCCGATAGATGAATTTTTATACATAGAAAGTCCAACACTTCCGATAATAAATAGAGGTCCAGAATTATTTGTAAAGCTTAATAATCTTTCGCATTCTTCTTTTGAACAAATATTATTTTTTCTGAAATTACAAGCAATTTTGGCACCAACTGGATATCCGCTAATAATTCCCATAATAAATGCAAATGCTCCTTCACCTCTAACATTAAATAAAGGTTTCATAAAGTTATTTAATAAATTTCCGAATATGAGTTACTATATTAGTGTGCATTAATAATTCAGTAGCTACAAAAAACGGAAATAATGAAGGAACAACAGAGGTTGCCCATAAATTAAGTCCTGATTTTACTGCTGGTAAGTTTGAACTTGAAAATATAAGAAGACCAAGAGTAAAAAATAAAAAAATAATTGGTAAAAAATTTCTTCGTAATTTTAAAACATAAAAGTTATTTTTTAACACCATATTGCTTGCCTCCTTAATTTAATATATTAGGAAAAGTTTTAATTATGTATTAATATTTATAAATTTTTCAGTATAGAGTAATATCATCCTTTTTGCTACCACCTCGGCTTGTTTCATAAACTATAAATTCTAAGCTAAAAATAATCGAGCCTCTCGTTAATCACGCTTCCTCAATTATTTTTAGCTAAGAATTTATACGTTTATTACACGGCACATTTGGTGATAGCTTCAAAGGATGATATTACTCTATACTGAAAAATTTATAAAACTTAAATAAGTTGAATAATTTTCAAAAAAATGTACATACCTATAAAAGAGATAAAAAATATTATTGTACGAGAAAGGAAGAATTTTAATATGGATAAAAATAAAAAAAAGATAGATGAATTTCAGACAGAAGTAGGAGAGGATGCTACAAAATATGGTGAATTTATTTCTTCGTATTTTGCATGGGTTTCTTTACCACAACAAAAAGAAAAAGTAGAAGAACTACAAAATATGACAAAAAACAATAAAAAAAATAGAAATAGTGAGAATAATAAAGGAAATGAGAGAAAATAGAATATAAATATTTAATAAAAGTCAGAAAAGGTCAAAAAATATGGTTGCAATATTATATTAGAAGAGTATAATAATTAATATAGGTCAAAGAAAGTCAAAGTCAATATATAACAAATTTTATTATTTTATCAAAGCTAAAAAAGAAAGGACTGAAGTTTGTATGAGAATGTCAGATATTATAGAAGATTTTATAAAAGATTTATTAAATGATGATCAAGAAGAAATAGAAATACAAAGAAATGAATTAGCAGAACATTTTAATTGTGTTCCATCTCAAATAAATTATGTTATAGCAACTAGGTTTAAGCCATCTCAAGGCTACTATGTAGAAAGCAAAAGAGGTGGAGGAGGTCATATTACAATTAGAAAAATTAGTAATTCAAAATCAGAATACCTAATGCATATTATAAAAAATATAGGAAATGAACTAACAGCAAATGAAGTAGATGTGCTAATTAGTGACTTTCTATCATACAACTTAATATCGTCAAAAGAGGCAAAACTTTTAAAAGTTGCAACAAGTGATAATGTATTATCAATAACAAAAGATTTAAAAGATCAAGTAAGAGCTAGAATTTTCAAAAATATGTTGTTGAATTTAGAATAGTATAAGAGATAAATTTAGTAATTAATTTACAGGATTTATTAATATTAAAGAAATGTAAAAAGTTTATGGGAAACTTTAAACCTTAGTATATTATGTAAGGAGGAATTAAAAATGTTATGTGAAAATTGTGGAAAAAGAGAAGCTAATGTCAGATATTCAGAAAATATTAATGGAGTAAAGAAAGAATTACATTTATGTGAAGAATGTAGTCAGAAATTAGGAATTACAGATATGAATTTTAATATGCCAGTTGATTTTTCAAGTTTTTTGGGAGATTTCATAGAAGATTTTGCAACACCAGAATTTATGCCATTATTACAAGAAGTAAAACAATTAAAATGTGATAATTGTGGATATACATTTGATGATATTGTTAATACTGGAAAATTGGGTTGTGGAAATTGTTATTCAGTATTTGAAGACAGAATAGACCCTATTTTAAAAAGAATTCAAGGAAGCGATAGACATGTAGGAAGAATTGGAAAAATCATAGATAATAAAATAGACAGTAAAATAGAAGAAAAAGATCAGAAACAAGAAATAGTAAAAACAAATGAACACGATAAGCTATCTAAACTTAAAGAAGATTTAAAACAAGCAATAAAAGATGAAAGGTACGAAGATGCTGCAAGAATAAGAGATGAAATTAAGAAGATGGAGAAATAAACAATTTCAACAAGTAGCCCTTTAAATTAGGTGCCAAAGATATATATGATAAAAGAATTTAAACAAAAATATGGAGGAAAGATTAATGAATTGGTATTTACAAAGTGGAAATGATTCTGATGTTGCAAGAAGTACAAGAATTAGATTTGCAAGAAACTTAAATGATTTTAAGTTTAATTTACAAAAAAAAGAAGAAATTGAACAATTAGAAAATGTAGTGAAGGAAAATCTATTTGCTATCGGATATGGATTAAGATTTTTTAAATTAAAAGATATGGATGATATAACAAAGATGAGCTTAGTTGAGAAAAACTTAATTAGTCCAGAATTTATACTTAATAAAAATGAAACTGGTAGTATATTAATAAATGATGAAGAAAATATTTGTATTATGATTGGTGAAGAAGATCATTTAAGAATACAAGTATTTAGCAGTGGCTTAGATTTGGTAAATACATTAAATTTAGCAATAGAACTTGACGAAAAAATAGATGAAGTGTTGCATTACAGCAAAAGCAAGAAATATGGATATTTAACAAGTTGTCCAAGCAATGTAGGAACAGGACTAAGAGCATCTGTAATGGTACACTTGCCAGCACTTACAAAAACGGGAAATACTAAAATTGTTTTGGAAGCAGTAAGCAACTTTGGAATAAATATAAGAGGAGTGTACGGCGAAAATTCTGCTACTTCAGGGGATATGTATCAGATTTCTAATAAACAGACACTAGGTATCACAGAAAAAGAGATAATCGAAAATATGCAAGTGATTGTAGAAAAGATTATAAAACAAGAAAGAAAAGCAAGGAAAATCTTAGCAGATAAAAGTTTGGATTTAGAAGATGAAATTTACAGAAACTATGGTATATTAAGTAATTGTAAAAAGATTTCTTCAGAAGAAACAAGAATATTATTGTCAGATATAAAATTGGGAGTGGATTTAGGAATTCTTAAAGAGTTGACAGATAGCAAAGTACAAAAAATGTATTTATATTCTAAACCAGCTAATCTACAAAAATATTTAGGTCAGCAATATGAAACAATAGAAAGAGATATAAAAAGAGCAGAAGTGATTAAGCAAATTATAAATGAAAGGTAAGGTGATAGAAATGATGTATAATTTTACTGCAAGAGCTAAAAAAGCAGTCGAATTAGCAAATGAGTTAGCATTAGAATTAGGACATAATTATATAGGAACAGAACATATTCTATATGGTTTATCAAAAGAAGGAAGCGGAGTTGCATCTAAAGTATTAGATAATCAAGATGTCAAGCCAGAAGATATTATAGATAAAATAGCAGAATTAGTTGGCAAAGAAGAGCCAGTTGACGAAACATTAGGCTTTACACCAAGAACAAAGAGAGTTATAGAAAACGCTTTTATAGAAGCAAGAAAATTAGGATATAATTATATAGGAACAGAACATCTTTTAATAGGAATATTAAGAGAGGGAGATAGTATAGCAGCAAGAATTCTGTTAGAACTAAATGTAAATATTCCAAGATTATATAATGAAATTATAAAAGTGATAAATGAAGGTGAAGACTTAAAAGGAGAAAATACGAATAATAATTCAAAAAAGAAAAATGGAAGTTATAATAAAACACCAACATTAAATCAATTTGGAGCAGATTTAACTCAACAAGCAAGAGAAGGCAAATTAGATCCAATTATAGGAAGAAAGGAAGAAATAGAAAGAGTTATTCAAATACTTTCTAGAAGAACAAAAAACAATCCATGCTTGATTGGTGAACCTGGTGTTGGTAAAACAGCTGTTGTAGAAGGACTAGCGCAAAAAATTGTTGCTGGTGATGTGCCAGAAATTTTAAAAGATAAAAGAGTAGTAACAGTTGATATTTCTGGAATGGTAGCAGGAAGTAAATATAGAGGAGACTTTGAAGAAAGAATTAAAAAAGCATTAGACGAAGTAAAAAAAGCAGGAGATGTTATCTTATTTATTGATGAAATTCATACAATAGTAGGTGCAGGAGCAGCAGAAGGAGCAATAGATGCAGCCAACATTTTAAAACCATTACTTGCAAGAGGTGAAATTCAGTTAGTAGGTGCAACTACATTAAATGAATATAGAAAGTTTATTGAAAAAGATTCAGCATTAGAAAGAAGATTCAGTCCAGTTAATGTAAATGAGCCATCAGAAAATGACACTATAAAGATATTAAAAGGTATAAGAGATAAATATGAAGCACATCATAATGTTAAAATTAGTGATGAAGCAATAGATGCAGCAGTTAAAATGTCTGTGAGATATATAAATGACAGATTTTTGCCAGATAAAGCAATCGACTTAATTGATGAAGCAGCATCAAGAGCAAGACTAAAAACATATACAGAACCGGAAAATTTGAAAAAATTAGAAGAACAATTAGAAGAAATTGCTAAAGATAAAGAAGAAGCTGTAAGAACTCAAAAGTTTGAAAAAGCAGCAACTTTAAGAGATAAAGAAAGAGAATTAAAAACGAAATATGAAAAAGAACAAAATAAATGGAAAAATAAAAATACTAAATCTGTTGTTAATATAACAGAAGAGAATATTGCAGAAGTTATTAGTAGTTGGACAGGAATTCCCGCTAAAAAGATAACTGAAGATGAAAATGAAAGATTGAAAAACCTAGAGAAGAATTTACATGAAAGAGTAGTAGGACAAAATGAAGCGGTTGAAGCTGTTGCAAAAGCTATTCGTAGAGGTAGAGTAGGTTTAAAGGATCCAAAAAGACCAATAGGTTCATTCTTATTCTTAGGTCCAACAGGTGTAGGAAAGACAGAGTTATCAAAGGCTTTGGCAGAGTGTTTATTTGGAGACGAAAATGCAATGATTAGAATTGATATGTCTGAGTATATGGAACCACATTCTGTGTCTAAATTAATAGGTTCACCTCCAGGATATGTAGGTTTTGATGAGGGTGGACAATTAACAGAAAAGATTAGAAGAAAACCATTTTCAGTAATTTTGTTTGATGAAATTGAAAAAGCTCATCCAGATGTTATGAATATGTTATTGCAAATATTAGAAGACGGTAGGTTAACAGATAGTCAAGGAAGAACAGTAAATTTCAAAAATACAGTTATAATTATGACTTCTAATATAGGAGCAAGATTGATTACAGACAAGAAGGCATTAGGATTTAAAAATAACAGCAGAGACGAAAACGAAAGTATAGAAAGAGAATATGAAGAAACTAAAAAAGAAGTTATGGAAGCCTTAAAGAAGGAATTAAGACCTGAGTTTATTAATCGTATTGATGAGATAATTGTATTCCATAAATTAAATGATGAAGAAATTAGTCAGATTATAGATATTATGTTAAAACAAGTAACAAAGAGATTAGAAGAACAAAAAATAAAAATTGAATTAGAACCAGAGGTAAAAGATTTAATTGCTAAAAAAGGAATTGATAAGAATTTTGGAGCTAGACCTTTAAGAAGAACTATACAAAGCGTTTTAGAAGATAGATTAGCTGAGGAGATTTTGGACGGAAATTTGAAGAAAAATGCTTTAACTAAAATTGGGGTTAAAGACGACAAAGTTATTGTAGAGTAATAAAATATTTATAATGATTCAGATGCAGTAAGTAATATAATTTCTTAAATTAGATTCGAATGTGCCGTGGAAATGGAGCAAGCCGATAAAACAATGAAAGAAGTTATATTACTAACTGCATCTGAAATTTTGCTCGAATAGTAATTAAATAGGGTCAACATGAACTATAGTTTTATAAACTTTATCTAAAGCGGTAACATTTTTTTCTAGACTATCTGCCAAATTATGACTTTCAAAAGTAGACATATTACCGTCAAGGTTAATAGTAATGAAAATAAGATATCTGTCACCAACAGGAGTAGAAACAATACTTGCAACATCCTGAATTTCTTTATAACTATGAGCTATGTCTAGTATTTTGTCCTTAGTATTATCATCAACACTAATATCCATTAAAACATTATAACTTTCTATAAAAATTGTAACTCCAGTATAACAAATCCAAATAGAAATACCAATACCAACTATGCTATCAAACCAATAAATATTACAAAGAGTTAGCAAAATAGATATTAACGTAAAACTTGTAACAACACAATCATTTCTATGGTCTTTCATGTTAGCTTCTAGTAAAATATTTTGATATTTTTTATATGCTTTTTTCGTGTAAATATATAAACATATTTTAGTAATAATAGTCGCTATACAGACAATAACTAAAAACCATGAAAATATTAGTTCACTTCCAAATATTAAAGTTAATACAGAGTCATAAAGCAACTTAGCTGATACGATAATCATAGAAATACTAATAAACATTGAAAAAATATATTCTGCTTTTCCATGACCAAAGTTGTGGTCATCATCTTTTGGTGCACTTGCTATTTTATTTCCTATAAAAGTCATTAATGATGCAAAAATGTCACTAGCACTATTTATACTATCAGCTATCATAGACTGGCTTTTGCTTACAAATCCTACGATTGCTTTTATAATTAATAAAAAAATATTGCCGATTATTCCATAAATTCCAGCTTTTTTTGTTATTGCAAATTTGTTATCCAATGTAATCACTTTCCTTTCATATTCCAATATTGAAATTATAACATATTTTATTAAAAAAGTTAAATAAAAATTAATGAATAGTAATTGCAAAGTTCAGAGGTCGATAGATGAAAAAAAACATTTTTCATCTATTGACCTCTGAGCTATTACTTTTTTCATAGCTATTTACAAAATTGTTCCAAATATGGTATAATAAAGATGTACAAAAGTAGAGAACTAATAGAGGTGATAAAAAATGGCAGTGATATTAGCATCAATATATATACTTGTATTTTTAATATTTGGGTTAGTAGCATTTGCAATTGCACAAATAAGATTATTTGGAATAAGAGTAAAAGACTTTTGGAGTTTTATAGAAGCAAACCAAACATTAGACAAACTATATAAATTTGCTAAACAATATGAAAGAATGACTCCACAAGAGCAGGTAATATATTTATCAGAAGCAGAAAAAGTATTTAGAGCATTTGATAAAATACCAGACGAATTATGGGAAGAAGAATATGATAAATATAGAGCAGTTTTATCAAAATATAAAGATATCAAAATGTTGAGGTGGGTATCTAATTAAATAAATAAAAAACCAATTCTATACTGAGTTGGTTTTTTATTTATTTTAAATTATAAAATTTATTCATCTGAATTTTTAGTTTTTTTCTTATCATCAGTCATAACTTCCTTAATAGCACCTAAACTACTTAATGCACTAGTTGCTTCAAAAGGAATAAATACTTTATTTGCATCGCCTTTTGCAACTTCTTCAAGAGCTTCAAGAGATTTTAATTGTACTAAAGTATCAGTAGGGTCAGCTTTTTTCATAGCGTCATAAACTAATTGAATTTCTTTAGCTTTAGCCTCTGCAACTTCTCTAATAGCCTGAGCTTCACCGACAGCTCTTCTTATTTTAGCTTCTTTATCTGCATCAGCTTCTAATATAGCAGCTTGTTTTTTACCTTCTGCTATAGTAATAGCAGATTGTCTTTGAGCTTCTGATTCTAGAATTAATGCTCTTTTATTTCTTTCTGCATTCATTTCCTTTTCCATTGCATCTCTGATGTCAGCTGGTGGAGTAATATCTTTGATTTCAACCCTATCAATTTTACATCCCCATCTATCAGTTGCTTCATCAAGAACAACTCTTAAACGGTCATTAATACTATCCCTTGAACTGAAAGTTTCGTCTAGATCCATTTTACCAATAATATCACGAATTGTTGTGATAGCTAAGTATTCAATACCTTTTTTCAAGCTTTGAATTTCATAAACTGCTTTTGCAGGGTCTGTTATTTGATAGAAAACAACAGTATCTATTGTAATTGTAACATTATCTTTAGTAATAACTCCTTGAGGTGGAATATCCATTGTTTGTTGCTTTAAACTTACAACACTTCTAACTCTATCAAAAAATGGAATGATAATTGTAAGACCAGCATCAGCTACTTTATAGAATTTACCTAATCTTTCAATTATGTACACCTCAGATTGTTTAACGATTTTTATTGATGTAAATGCTATAATCAAAATGATAGCAAGTAATATTAATAAAAATACCATAATCAAATCCTCCTTTTATATTTTTTCTGATTTCTTTGCTACAGAAGTAGGGGTAACAATTGCTTTTACTCCGTCAATTTTTAAAATTTCTACTTCTGTTCCTTTTTCAATATTAGAGCCATCTTTACCTTCAGCAGACCAAGTTTCACCATCTACTTTAATAAGACCAGTTCCATTTATTGAATTTATATCTTTAGTAACAATTGCATTTTTTCCTACAATAGAAAATACATTAGTTTTTGTTCCGTTATTATTGTGTACAAATTTTTTTACAAAAGGTTTTGTTGCTAATATTAAAATTGCAGAAGATATAATGAATACAACTGCTTGTATAAATATATTATCTACAAAAAAACTAACACACATTGTAATTAATGCTGCAATTCCTAACCAAAAAACTAAAAAACCTACTGTTATTATTTCAACTATAAAAAATATTCCTGATGCAATTAACCAAAATTGCCACATAAAAAAATCCTCCTAAAAAAATAATCTATTATTATTATACTATAAAATAAGCAAAAAATAAAGCTTTTAGGCGAAAAAAGTTAAATATAACTTGTAATTCTGGAAAAAAAATGATATATTAAAGTAGATTTTATAAAAAGATTTAGATTATAAAAATAAAATTATTTAAATTAATGCAACAGTTCAGTGCTGAGGGCAATTGAGAAGAATAATTTTTTTACTGCTATAAATTAATTATTGAAATATAAATTTCTATGCTGTAAAAAACAAAAGAATTATTAAAAATATATAAATTTTTAATAAATAATGTACTTAGGAGGTAATTTTATGATAATAAAAGTACAAGAAAACAACGAACATGCAATTACATTAATAGCATTAGTTATAACAATAGTTATTATGCTAATTCTTGCAGGAATAACGATAAATATGGGGCTACAAGGTGTTGACGAGGCAAAAGACAATAAATTTATTAGTGAATTAGACATGGTAAATCACGCATTATTAGAGAGAAAAACAAAAGCAAGTTTGACACACGAAGAATATCCGGGAACACCATACACGGATTTCTCAGAAATTAATACTATAATAGGGGAAATTAATTCTCAAAATACAGAAGGTGTAACAGTAAGTTTAAAAGATACAGCGAGTCCAGAAAATTATTATCTTTTAGATAAATCTGCATTAAAAGAATTAGGAATAACAGATACAGAGGACGAATATATAGTAAATTATGAAACTGGAGAAGTTATAAATAAAACACAAAAAGTAACACCGTCAGGAAAAGCATTATATATGTATTCTGTTGATAATACATAAAAGGAGAGATTAACCTTGAATAAAAAAGAAAAGGAACAAATTCAAAGATTAAATATCTCAGAAGAAAAAATATTATGGAATGTACCGATGAAAAATTATACGACATTTAAAATAGGCGGAGAAGCAGAATGTTTGTTAAAAATAGATGATGAAAAAATATTACAAGAAATTTTACAATTTGCTAAAGAAAATAATATTCCACTAACCATTTTGGGAAATGGAAGTAATGTAGTAATATCAGATGAAGGAGTCGAAGGGATTGTTTTGTTAATACAATTTCAAGATATACAAATATCACAAGAAGATGAAAAGATAGAAGTAAAAGTAGGAGCAGGCTATAAGATTGCAAAGTTAGGACAGTATTTATGCAAGAATTCAATAAAAGGATTTGAAGAAATATCAGGGATTCCAGGAACTATAGGTGGAGCAATAAAAATGAATGCAGGTGCATACAGAAAAGAAATGAAAGACATCGTAAAATCAGTTAAATGTATGGATTATGACGGAAATATAAGAGAATTTACAAATGAAGAATTAGAGTTTTCTTATAGAAAAAGCATTTTTAAGCAACAAGCATATATTATATTAGAAGCTGTTTTAGAATTACAAAGAGGCGAAATATCAGAAATTAAAGAAAAAATGGACGAATACGCAAAATATAGAAGAGAACACCAACCAATTGAATATCCAAGTGCAGGAAGTACATTTAAAAGAGGAGAAGATTTTATTACAGCAAAGCTAATTGATGAGGCAGGACTGAAAGGATACACAATAGGTGGAGCAATGGTATCAACTAAACATAGTGGGTTTATTATAAACAAAGGAAATGCAACTGCACAAGATGTTATGCAACTTATAAAATACATAAAAGAAAAGATAAGAGAAAAATATAATAAAGACTTAGAATTAGAAATTGAATTTATAGGAAAATAACAGTATGATTTTGATAAGTTTAAATTATAATTTTACGATTTATTAAAAAAGTAACAAGAATTAAATACTACAATGGAAGGATGAAACAATTGTGAAAGGATTAGTGCACTGGTTTAAATCAAGTAATAAAATGAAAAGATGGATATTTCTAATATTAGTAGGAATTATTTTAGCTTGCTATGGACTAGCTAAAATTTTAGTAATGAAAGAAATATCATTTCAAGAAGTTGGACAAATTGTTGTAATTTTTGTTGTTGGCTTTGTAGCAATAGTTTTAGGTTTAATATTTTTAAATAAAAGGACGTTAGAGATATTAATAGAGTCAACAGATGAAAGAATGGAAAAAAAGAAAAATGTTAATGTAAAATCATTAATATTTGACAAAACAGTATATGACCAAGGCCCTAATATAGTTGTGATAGGCGGGGGAACAGGATTAAATACTGTTTTATCAGGATTAAAACAATACACAAGTAATTTGACTGCTATTGTAACAGTATCAGATTACGGGGAAGCAATGTCTAATTCAAGAAGAGAGCTAGAAGTATTACCATTAGGAGATATAAAAGATAGTATTATATCATTAGCATCTAAAGAAGGACAGATTGATAAATTATTTAATTATGAATTTTCAAAAGGAAAATTAAGAGGACTAAATTTTTCTGATATCTATTTTTCTGCAATGAAAGACATAAATGGAAACTTTGAAGATTCTATTATAAAAAGCAATGAAGTTTTAAATATGATAGGACGAGTTATCCCAGTAACTTTAGACGAGATGAATATCATGGCAGAATTGGAAAATGGATATGTTGTGGAAGAAAAATCAAGAATACCAGAAGTTGTTTCAGAAAAGATAACAAAAATTAGTAGAATATATCTTAGTCCGTCAAATTGTAAGCCAGCACCTGGAGTTATTGATGCAATAAAAAATGCTGATTGTATAATTATTGGACCTGGAAGTTTGTATACAAATGTTATACCAAATCTTTTAGTAAATGGAGTAGCAAGAGCTATAAAAGAAAGTACAGCAATTAAAGTATACATTAGTAATATTATGACAGAGCCGGGTCAAACAGATAATTATGGGGTGTCAGACCATTTAAATGCTATTATAGAGCATTGTGGACAAGGAATAGTTGATTATTGTATTTATGATACAGGAGAAATTATTCCAGAATTTATAAAGAAATATAATCTAGAAGGACAAGATTTAGTTGAGCAAGACATTGATAAAGTAAAAGGAATTAGATTTTTACAAAGAAATTTATCTATGATTTCAAATGGACATATTAGACATGATCCTAATTTAGTTGCTACATCAATAATCGAATTAATTTGTGATGACTTAAAATATCAAGATAAAGAAAACGACCCTCAATATGTGATGCTAAATACCAAACTAAGAGAAGAAAAAAGAATAAATAAGATAAAAAAAGCTATGGAGAAAAAAGAAAAGAAAAATGAGGGGAAAAATGAAGGAAGACATAAAGAAGATTCTAAAAAAGGAAAAAGCAAATTTAGTACTAAATATAGTGACAGGATAGCTTCTATTAGAGAAGCTGATGCTAAATCAAAAGTAAAGATAGATAAAGATATTGCTAAAAAATTAAAAAAGGTAGAAAAAGAAGAGAAAGAAAATCAAAAAGAAATTTCAAGACAAACAAAAGTAAACAAAATGCAAAGCAATTTAGATAGTGTAAATAACTACGAGGAAAAAAGTTATAAAGACAATACAAAGACAAATACTAGAAACGCAAAAAGAATAAAAACAAAAGATAGATAGTGTAAAGAAATACACAGAAAAGTAATGGAGGAATGAAAATGAAATTTACAAAAGAAAGTCTAAATATAGAAAATGGATTAAACAAAGAATGGTTAATAACAAATGGAATAGGAGGATATAGTTCTTCAACTATTTTAGGGGCTAATACAAGGAAATATCATGGACTACTAATAGCGCCATTAACACCACCAGCTAGAAGATTTTTAATACTTTCAAAGTTAGACGAATCTATCGAAATAGAAGGTCAAAAATATAGTTTTTATACTAATTTATGCGAATCATATATTTCTCAAGGATATCAATATCAAGAGTCTTTTGAGAAAGAATATTTGCCAACTTTTAAATATAAAATACAAGATGTAGAAATTACTAAGACAATATGTATGGAATACGAAAAAAATACAGTAGGAATATATTATAAAATAAAAAACGGAGAAAAAGATGCAAAATTGACTTTAGCACCTGTTGTAAACTTTAGAGATTTTCATACATTAAATAATGAAGACCATTTTGAAGTAAAACAATTTGTGCACAATGCAAAGGTTAAATTAATTTTGAATGGAAACTCTCAAACTCCAATATATCTGAATTTGTCTGAAGGTAATTATATTATACATGAAAACGACATATTTCGTAACATGTTTTATGTCGAAGAGCAAAAAAGAGGATTTTATCCAGAAGAAAATCATTGTGTGCCAGGTATATATGAAGTAGAAATAAAGGCTGGAGAACAAAAAAATATTTCCTTTGTATGTTCATTAGAAGATAATATAGAAGAAATTGATGTCCAAGATATGATAGATAAAGAAATTTGGAGATTGGATAAGATAATAAAAAATACAGAGTTAATAGAAGAAAATAAAAAGAAAACAAAAAAACAAATTAATAAAGAAGAATTAATTAAACAATTAATTCTTGCAACAGACAACTTTATTGTATACAGACCAAATTTTAGATTACATACAATTATTGCAGGTTATCCTTGGTTTTTAGATTGGGGAAGAGATTCTCTTATCGCATTTGAAGGACTATTATTAGTAACTAAAAGATATGATATAGCAAAAGAAGTATTATTGACTATGGTAAGAGATATAAAATATGGCTTGGTTCCAAATGGATATTCAGGATATGATAACAGACCGTTATATAATAGTGTAGATGCTTCATTATTATTGTTTGAACAAATTCAAAAATATATAGAATATACAGGAGATATAAAATTTGTAAAACAGGAACTATACGATAAATTAGAAGAGATTATAGAAAAGTATTGTAGTGGCATTGACGTAGATAGTAATAATATTTATTTAGATACAGACGGCTTAATTGTATCAGGAACAGAAGAAACGCAAAATACATGGATGGATGCTAAATATGACGGAATTGCAGTAACTCCAAGAAGTGGAAAGGCAGTAGAAATAAATGCTATGTGGTATAATGCCAATAAAATTATGGAGAAATTATCCCGTGATACAGGGCATATTATCAAAGCAAGAAGATATAAGGAATTAGCTCAAAAATGTAAAAGTGCATTTGAAGAGAAGTTTTATAATGCAAAAAATAAATGCTTGTATGATGTTCTAGGAGATGAAAAAATAAGACCAAACCAATTATTTGCATTAAGTATGACATATCCAGTAATAGAGCCAACATCGGAAATTGCTAAAGAAATAATAGAAGTAGTAGATAAAAAACTTTTAAATAGCTATGGATTAAAAACATTAGCTAAAGGTGAAGAAAATTATGTTGAAGTTTATGAGGGAGATGTGGCAAAAAGGGATACAAGCTATCATCAAGGAATAACTTGGACTTGGCTATTAGGTCTATATTATGATGCTTTGAAAAATATGATAAAATATACAGAGAATGACGAAGAAAAAGAGATTTTAGAAAAGAAGTTAAATAAGTTTATAGAAAAAACAGAAAAAACATTTAATAAAGAGTTAAATGAAAATGGATGTATAGGAAGTATAGCGGAGATTTATGATTCTAAAAAGCCACAATTGCCAAAAGGAGCAATAGCACAAGCTTGGAGTGTTTCAGAAGTATTCAGGATTATTTTAAATAAATAATAGATGATGTTCAATTTTATTATTTTCTAGCTGAGGAGATAGATATTATTTTTTTCATTATCTCCTCGGCTTGCTATGCCACGGCACATTCGGAGATAAGTTCAAAAAATAATATCTATCTCCTCAGCTAGAAAATAAAGTAATTAGAGGTACAAAATGAGAATATTAGGAATAGACCCAGGATTTGCAATTACAGGGTATAGTATAATAGATTATATAGGAAACAAATTTAAATTAGTAACATCTGGAGCAATACTAACAGATGCAGGACAATCATTTCCATTGAGATTAGAAAAAATTTATTATGACTTAGATGAAATCATAGAAAAATACCAACCAGAAGCAATGTCAATAGAAGAATTATTCTTTAACAATAATGCAAAAACTGCAATAAACGTAGCACAAGCAAGAGGAGTTATCTTAATGACTGCTAGGATAAGAAAAGTAGATGTATATGAATATACACCTCTTCAGGTAAAACAAGCAGTAACAGGATATGGAAGAGCAGACAAAATTCAGGTACAAAGAATGGTAAAAATGATATTAAATGAGGAAAAGCTACCTAAATTAGACGATGTAACAGATAGTATGGCGATAGGAATTTGTCATGCACATTCAGCAAAATTTGCACAGAAATTATAAAGAAAGCAGCTTCGCCAGATGTGTAAAAATATTTCAAAATTATTGCACGAATATAAGTAGTTTAAACTTGTTATATACAGAAAAATCTTATATGTGCTTAAGATAAAGGAATGAAATAAAAAATGATAACTATTGAAAATTTAGAAAAAGAATTAAAAAGTGGAGTATTACATAGTTTATATCTTTTATGTGGGGAAGAATTGTTTTTATTAGAAACATCATTAAAAAAGGTAAAAACACTATTTGGAGAGTGTATAAAAGGAATTAACTATATAACAATTGATGATAATAATTATAATCAAATTATTTCAGATATTGAAACTCCTGCGTTTGGATATGAAAAAAAACTAATAATAGCTAGAAATACAGGAATACTAAAAAAAGACGGAAAAAGAAAAAATGTAGAAATGCAAAAGCTAAGAGAAAATATTGCAAAATATATTGAAGAAAATATAAAAGAGATAAATAAAAGTGTAGTATTAGTTTTTATAGAAGATGATGTTGATGTAAAATTAGATTTATATAAAACAATAGATAAACTTGGAATAACATGCAAATTTGACTATCAAAAGCCACTTCAAATAGAAAAAAGATTAAAAGGAATTTGCCAAGGATATAAAGTACAAATTGATGATGCAACTTTAAGATATTTTATTGAATGTTGTGGAACAAATATGCAAGATTTGATTAATGAAATCAGAAAATTGATAGAATATGCAGGTGAAGGTGGTAAAATTGAAAAGCAAGACATTGATAAATTATCTATAAAAAAGATAGAAAGTGTAATATTTGATTTAACAGATAATTTAGGAAAAAAACAAGTAGGAAAAGCCTTGCAAATTTTACAAAATCTAATATATACAAAAGAGCCATTGCAAAAAATATTAATAACATTATATAATCACTTTAAAAAGTTATATTTGACAAAATTAGCTATTAATTATAAAAAAGATATTGCTCAGAGTTTGAATTTAAAACCAAATCAAATATTTTTAGTTAATAAATACAAAACACAAGCTAGTTATTTTCAAGAAAATGAGTTACAATTAATTTTACAGAGATTAAGAGATTTAGACTACAATTATAAAATCGGAAATATAGATTTGCAAATAGGGCTAGAATCTATTCTTTGTAGGTATTGCTGAGCATCATTTTATATGGCATAGAATAATTTAAAAACTTCTTAATAAAAAGATGTATAATAAACCAAATATTGATAAAAATAAATGTAAATGAAATTTTTATGAATAGGTGGTTTTTTTATATGTTAAAAAATAAGAAAAAGCTCATAATATTAAGTGTTTTAGTAACGATTATATTGGTTATAGCTTTAATATTAATTTTTTCGACAGATAATGAAGTAGAAGCTTTATCTAAGTATGGTTCAAGAGGAGATGAAGTAACCCAAATTCAGACAAAGTTGAAAAGGTGGGGATATTATAATGGAAATATAGACGGAATATATGGGAGTCAAACATTAGAGGCAGTGAAATATTTTCAAAGAAAAAATGGACTGACAGTAGACGGAATTGCAGGACCTGCAACATTAAAAGCAATGGGAATATATAATAGTTCAAATTCATCTAGTTCATCGAGTAGCTCAAGCAATTCCAACAATTTAAATTTACTTGCAAGAGTCATATATGGAGAAGCAAGAGGAGAACCATATTCAGGACAGGTTGCAGTTGGTGCAGTAGTTATGAATAGAGTCAAAAGTAGTTCATTTCCAAATACGATTTCAGGAGTGATATATCAGTCTGGGGCATTTGATGCAGTAAGAGATGGACAAATTAATTTAACACCAGATTCAACTGCTAAAAAAGCTGCTCAAGATGCTTTAAATGGATGGGACCCAAGCTATGGAGCAATATATTATTTTAATCTTTCAACAGCAACTAATAAGTGGATATGGTCTAGACCAATGACTGTTACTATTGGTAGGCATAGATTTTGTAAGTAATAAAGTTTTCGTAACAATTCAGAGGTCAATGAGGCAAAAGTGCTTTCTTTCGCAATCTTCTCGGCTTGTTCCATAGACTACAAATTCTAAGCTTAAAATAACCGAGCCTCTCGTTAATCACGCTTCCTCAGTTACTTTAAGCTAAGAATTTATACATCTATTACACGGCACATTCGAAGCTTACTCAAGAAAGCACTTTTGCCTCATTGACCTCTGAATTGTTACAAGTTTTCGTTATGTTTTAAGTAATGTCTTGAAACTCTAATTCCTATATGCTAAAATGGGAAAAAAGAGAGGAAAAAGAATGATAGATTTAGAAAAAGATGTAAAATATATAAAAGGAGTTGGACCAAATAGAGTACAACTATTAAATAAAATAGGTATATACACATTAAAAGATTTAATAACATATTATCCAAGGACTTATGAAGATAGAAGTAAAGCAAAAAATATATGTGAGTGTATAGATGGAGAAGAGGCATTAATAGATGTTGTTGCAATAGGACGAGTTCAAGAAATTAGGCTAAGAGGAAAAACGATGTATAAATTGCAAGTACGTGATGAAACAGGAACAGCCACAGCGACATGGTTTAATCAGAGCTATCTAAAAAGTAAATTTGAAGTTCGGACATAGATACAAATTCTATGGGAAAATTTCTAATACTTATGGAAAAATAACCATAAGTTCGCCAGTATTTGATGAAGAAGGAAAAGATTCTAATACTGGGAAAATCATACCAATATATCCATTAACATATCAATTATCTCAAAATGTATTACGAAAGATTATAGAAAATGGATTAAAAGAAGTGCAAAATCAATTAAGAGAAACATTACCTTCATATATACTAGAAGATTATAATTTACAGGGAATTAATGAAGCAACACAAAAAATACATTTTCCAAAAAATTTTGACGAGTTTAATATTGCAAGAAAAAGATTAGTATTTGAAGAATTACTATCAACTCAATTAGCACTTTTAGAATTAAAAAATAGCTATTTAACAGAAGAAAAAGGAATACAATTTAGCAAAGATGCAAAAATATCAGACATTATAAATAAATTACCATTTAAGCTAACAAAAGCACAATTAAGGGTAATTGAAGAAATTGATACAAACATGGAATCAGAGAAACCAATGAATAGATTATTACAAGGAGACGTTGGTTCAGGTAAAACGGTCGTGGCAATGTGTGCAGCATACAAAGCTGTAAAATCAGGATATCAAGCAGCTATTATGGCACCCACAGCAATTCTTGCAACACAACATTTAGAGAATTTTAAAAATATTTTAGAAGAAATGGGAATAAGAGTGGAGCTATTAATATCTGGTATCACAAAAAAGAATAAAGAAGGTATTTTAGAAAGATTAAAAAATGGAGACATTGATATATTAATAGGAACGCATGCGATTATAGAAGAAAATGTTATTTTCAAAAAATTAGGATTAGTTGTAACAGATGAGCAACACCGTTTTGGAGTAAAACAAAGAACGAAAATTGCGGAGAAAGGAAAAAATCCAGATGTCTTAGTTATGACAGCAACACCAATTCCAAGAACACTTGCACTCATATTATATGGAGATTTGGACATATCTATAATTGATGAATTACCTCCAAATAGAAAAAAGATCGAAACTTTTGCAGTTAGTAAAAAATTAGAACAAAGAGTTGACAGTTTTATTCAAAAGCAAATAGAAGAAGGAAGACAGGCATATATAGTATGTCCGTTAGTGGAAGAGAATGAAGAAATGGATTTACAATCTGTACAAAAATTATATGAAAAGTATAAAACAGAAGTATTTCCACAGTATAAAGTAGAATACATACACGGAAAAATGAAAGCAAAAGAAAAAGATGAAATTATGGCAAAATTCAAGCAACACGAAATAGATATACTTATATCTACAACTGTTATAGAGGTTGGAGTTGATGTACCTAATGCAAATATTATGGTAATAGAAGATGCAGAAAGATTTGGATTAGCAGCGCTTCATCAATTAAGAGGTAGAGTAGGAAGAGGACAATATCAATCATATTGTATTTTGAAATATGAAGGTAAAGGCGAAACAGTAAGAAAAAGAATGAAAGTTATGTGCGAGACAAATGACGGTTTTATTATTTCAGAAAAAGACTTAGAACTAAGAGGCTCAGGAGATTTCTTTGGGACTATGCAACATGGACTACCAGAATTTAAGATTGCTAATTTGTTTGAGGATATGAATATTTTAAAATCAGTTCAGAGTGTGGCTATTAGGATTATAGAAGATGACCCTAAGTTAGAAAAAGAAAAAAATAGGTTATTAAAAGACTTGATTAGAGACAAGTTTATGAAGAGAATAGAAATCTAGTATTGTAGAGATAATAGTTTTGGATATAAATTGAGTAATTAAATTTTTATTTTTACTTTGAGTTGAATAACTTAAAATTTTTATATTGTTTTGTATAAAGAATGTGAAAGAGTTTGTTTGTTTTGTGAATTTTTTTTGTAGGTTTATATAATTTTTTGAAAATTTATGTAAAATATGGTATAATTAGAAGTGCAACAAGAAAATTCATTGTGCAAAAATCCCTATTTTAATTAATAAGGGGAGAAACAAAGGAGGAGCAAAATGGAACAACTGAGGTATTTGGGCATTGCTATGGGTTTACCAGGGACAGGAATTATGGAAGAGTTTCTTCGGGGAACGAAGAAACCAGAGGATCTAGATCCTAAGCAAAGGAAACAAGTTCTGGAAGCTTGGGATACCAGAAATTACGTTCCTGCTAGCAAATTAAAGTTTGTAGATAGGGTTGAGCCAGACGAAACATTGGAAGGCGAAGCTTATGAGAAAGAGTATGTTACTCTTATCTACAAATACCTCCAAACACTTATGTAGGTGCCATTAGGCACCTACTATTATATTCTATAACAAATTTGAATCTGCTTCAACAAATTATATTGTTCGGTGGTTATCTACGAATTGTTACAAAAAATGGGCTAATTAAAAAGTTAAATGCAATTGTTACTATTCACAGCTTAAAATTAGTACTTAAAATGTTGATATATTAATATTTTTAGCTTATTATAGAGGCGGTGAATAGTAACATGCAATTATAAAAAAGACCAAACTTAAAATTCGTTTATCTTGACTTTTTGACTATTAGATAGTATTATTAGAATATAAAAGATAAAAGGATGTTGATAGAATGTTACAAGCGATAGGAATACTTATTGGAATTTTAATTGTATTAGTTGGAGTAATTATGATATACGATGCTAGAATTATTACTAAAAGATTTTTCGGATTTGGAGATCAAAATGATGCATCTAGTGGGCTGAAAATTTTAGGTTTTATTATAACTATTGTAGGAGGCTTAATAATATATTTTTTGAAATAAATCCCTTGACAACAAAATATAATTTGTGTTAATATATATAAGTGTTAAGTGATTATTATGCGGTTGTGGCGGAACTGGTAGACGCGCTGGTCTTAGGAACCAGTGCCAACGGCGTGGGGGTTCGAGTCCCTTCAACCGCACCAATGACGTATCTGTTCGAACTAACAGAACAGAATTGATACAAAATCAATCAGAAAATAAAATCTGGTTGATTTTTTTGTTAAAACTATATATGATTATATAAGAGAAATAAAATAGATGTAACATAACTAGAAAAATGGAGGAATTAAAATGACAGCATTAGTACTAAAAATAATAGCGTTGATATCAATGTTTTGTGACCATGTAGGATATGTAATAATTGGTCATACAAGTTTTTTCAACTTTATAGGAAGAATAGCATTTCCAATATTTGCATTTCAAATAAGTGAGGGATATATACATACAAAAAACATAAAAAAATACACAATAAGATTAGGAATATTTGCAATAATTTCACAAATTCCATTTACATTATTTACACATAAATATATAAATCCTAACTCTACAACATTAAATGTATTCTTTACTCTGTTTTTAGGGCTTATAGCAATTTATCTATATGATTGGACAATAAAAACATTAAGTAATAATAAAAAAGACGAAAAAATCACAAAGAAAGCGTTATCTTTGATAATTATCCAAGTTATAGGAATCATTTTTGTGTTATTAATAGGATATATTGCTGAAAAGCTAAACACAGACTATGGAATGTGGGGAGTTATTGTTATAGCAGCATTTTATATATTTAAAAAGAACCAAGCATTAACAGTAATTGCATTTATATTATTATGTGCAATTAAATATTCAATAAGAATAATACAAAATGGATATAATATCGAAACTATTATATTATGCATATTCACAATGATTTCAATCATGTTTATTAGTTTATATAATGGAAAACAAGGTAAAAAAATTAAATATGTAATATATTTATTTTATCCATTACATTTGCTATTGCTATATTTTATCCAATAGAAAATAGCAATAAAAATAAGAAAAGCAATATTTTTAAAATTAATATATACAAGAAAATTAGTAAATAGATAAAAAATTTACTAATTTTTTTTAATAAGTATATGCAATTTTAATAACATAAAATTGATGAACGAACAGCGATGCAGGCTTTAAAACCTTAAAGACAATAGCTATTATTTAAAAAATGAAAAAAATAAATAAAATGGAAAATTTTAATATTAGAATTTCAAAAAAATATAAATAAATAAAAATAAAAAGGACAAAATAAAATTTAAGGAGGTGGAAAAAATGAAAAAAACAATAAAATTAATTTCATTTTTTATAGTAATAGCTATTATTACATTAATATTACCTATTGTAAGTAATGCTGAAACACCAATCACAGATGAAAATTCTTTGATAAGTGCTATATCAAGTGCAGATTCTGGATCAACTGTTAAATTAGATAGTAATATAACAGTAAAAGCACCTATAGTAATAGCAAAAGAACTTACAATTGATGGTAATGGATATACAGTAACAGGTTCAAGTGAATGGACCTCAACATCAGGAAATCAAACAATGTTTACAGCACAATTTTCTGATGCAAAACTCACACTAAAAAATATTAATTTACAAAACGGTCCAAAATATGGTGTTCAATCTTATGACGGAGCAACAGTAATATTAGATAATGTTTCAATTAATGGATTTAAATATGGTGCAGTTTTAGCAAATGGAGGTAAAGTTGAAGTAAGAAAATTACATTTGGGATATAATGGTACAAATGCAAATAATGGTATAGAAATAGATAAGGGAGCATCAGCTACTAATAATCCAACTCTAGTAATGAATGGAACATTAACAACAGATACAAACGAAAACGTTGTAAGGGCAGCTGAAAATGGACATTTGACAGAATTTACAGTAACAAATACAGAAAATACAACTAATAAAGTTGTTATAGCTGGAGGAAATGTTGTATTAACAGATTCAGAAAACAATATTATTTCAGAAACAAAAGTTCCAGAAAAAGCAACAGTAAATACAGATACACAAAGTGTGGTAATAACATTAATTGCTAATGAACAAACAAATAGAATAGTAGTAAACTTAAATGAAACTATAACAGCAGACTTCTTAAAGACACATATAGAGATAGAAGAAAATTATGTAATCGAAGGTTTCTATACAGATGCACAATATACTAACGAATTTAATTTTAGCAATCCAGTAAGTGCAGACACTACTATTTATGCAAAAATTTCTGAAGCAAAGCAAGAAGTTCCTGAAACTACAATACCAGAAACAACGCAACCTGAAAAAGATGAAACACCAAAAACAGGAGCAGAAAATTATATAGTCATAGCTGTATTAATAGCAATAATTTCAACAATAGGCATTATAAATATAAAGAAGAAAGAAAAAATAGGATAGACTAAAATGTCTATCCTTATATAATATATGGTGGTACAAATGGAAAAGTATAATAAAATACAAAGAAAAACAATATATATATTGATATATTTAGTATTAATAATAATGTTGATGTCGTCAATAATATATATTATAAAATATTTGTTATCAAAAAAAGAGGCAGAAGAGGAAAGAAAAATATTAAGTACTATAAAAATCGACAATAGTGAAATAATAAATCAAATAACAGAAAAAAAGACGAAAGGGATATTAAAGCAAAAAACTGAAAGAATGTTGCAAATTGAAAAACTTCAACAAGAAAATTCGGATATTGTAGGCTGGCTAGAAATTGCCAATACAAGCATAAATTATCCTGTATTGCAAGGAACAGATGACAAGTATTACATGACTCATAATTATAAAAAACAAAAATCTAAAAATGGTTCTATATTTTTATCAAAAGACTATGATTGGAGTATTCCAAGTAGTAATTTGTTGATATATGGACATAATTTAGGCAATGGAACCATGTTTCAAGAATTGTTAAAATATGAGAGAGAGTCTTTTTATAATCAGCATCCTACTATTAGGTTTACAACAGAAAAAGAAGACGCTGAATATGAAATTATATCGGTTTTTAAGTCGAGAGTATATTACAAAACAGAAAAAAATGTCTTTAGATACTATTATTTTATTAATGCAGAAACAGAGGAAGAATATAATCAATTTGTCGAAAATGTAAAAAGAGAGTCATTATATAATATTGATGCTACTGCAAACTATGGAGACCAATTAATTACTTTATCAACTTGCTCATATTATGTACAAGATGGAAGGTTTGCAGTTGTTGGAAGAAAAATAAAATAACAGGACAAAGATGCGATATATTTCATGGTACATTCGTTGATAACTTCAAATGATAATCCACTGATTTGACGAAAAAATACCGAAACTTAAATACGTTCTTGTATAATTAGAAAAAATGTAGTATATTATAATATATTTAGAAAAATAGGAGAAATCTGGTTGAAAATAATTTACAATTTTGGCGTTGTCAAACTTCGCTTGAAATTTAATCAACGTACAAAAAATACGACTCATAAATTTCAAACTAGTTTTCCTAGCCAAAATTTAATTCTTTTTCAACCAGATTTATACCTTTAGAAAGGGATGTGATTTAAAATGGAAAGAAAAAATGCCATAAATTTGTTAAAAAAATATAACAAAGAAGAATTTCATATAAGACATGCATTGACAGTAGAGGCTGTAATGCGATATTTTGCTAGGAAAAACGGATATGATGAAGATTTTTGGAGATTAGTAGGATTATTACATGATGTTGACTTTGAACAGTATCCAGAGGAACATTGTAAAAAGGCACCAGAGTTGTTAAAGGAAATAAATGCAAGTGAAGAAATGGTTCATGCTATATGTAGTCATGGATATGGGATTTGCTCAGATATAGAGCCAGAACATGAAATGGAAAAAATTTTATTTGCTGTTGATGAACTAACTGGAATTATTTGGGCAGCTGCAAAGATGAGACCATCTAAAAGTACAAAAGATATGGAATTAGCAAGCTTAAAAAAGAAGTTTAAAGATAAAAAATTTGCTGCTGGTTGTTCAAGAGATACAATTAGAAAAGGTGCTGAACAATTAGGATGGGAGTTAGATAGGTTACTAGAAGAAACACTTCAAGCAATGAAAGAAAGTGAAGATGAAATAGAAAAAAATATAAAACAGGAAATTTAATAATTAAAAATTTAGATTTCAAAGGTATATAGAAAAGGAGCTAAAATGGAAGCACCAGTAAAGAAAAATCAAGAGTATATTGTAGATATAATAGATAATGGGTTTGAAGGCGAAGGAATATCCAAAATTGATGATTTTACCATATTTATACCAAATAGCTTAAAAGGTGAAAAAGTAAAAATATTAATCCTAAAAGTGCTATCTTCTTACGCATTTGGAAAAGTAATAGAAATTATAAAAAAATCTGAGAATAGAGTTGAAAGCGATTGTAGTACATATAAAAGGTGTGGAGGATGTAATTTAAGACATATAAAATATTCTGAAACTTTGAAGCTAAAAAGAAATATGGTTCAAAGTTTAGTGAATAAAACTTTAAGTTCTAAAATTGAAGTTGAGGAAACACTAGGTATGGAGAATCCATATCACTACAGAAATAAAGCTCAATATCCTATTGGAATAGATAAAAAAGGAAATCCAGTAATAGGAGTTTTTGCAAATAGGACACATGAAATTATTCCAATAGAAAAATGTCTTATACAAGATGAACAGACAGAAGAAATTGCAAAATATATATTGGAATATATAAAAGAAAACCACATTTCAATATATGACGAAAATACAAGAAGCGGTCTCATAAGACATATAGTTACTAAAATTGGTAAAAAATCAAATGAAATTATGTGTGTTATTGTTATAAATGGAGAATATATTCCTAATGAAAATAAGCTAATAGAAAAATTGACTAATAAATTTCCTAATGTAAAAACAATTGTAAAAAATATAAATAAAAAGAATACAAATGTTATTCTTGGAGAGAAGAATGTGATTATCTATGGTAATGGTTATATAAAGGATACTTTAGGTGGTCTTGTTTTTAAAATTTCTCCATTGTCTTTTTATCAAGTGAACCCAATACAAGCGGAAAAATTATATAAAATAGGAGTTCAGTCTGCTGAAATTTCTAAGGATGACATTGTATTTGATTTATATTGCGGAATTGGTACGATTTCATTATTTATGGCTAGGTACGCAAAAAAGGTTTATGGGATTGAGATTGTTAATGAAGCAGTAAAAGATGCAATTGAAAATGCAAAGATGAATAATATTGAGAATACAGAGTTTATTGCAGGAGATGCTGAAAAGGTATTAGATAATTTGATTAAGGAGAGAAAGATTTTTCCGGATATTGTTATGGTTGATCCTCCAAGAAGAGGTCTCGATAATGTTAGTATTCAGAATATATTGAATATTAGACCTAAAAAGATTGTTTATATTAGTTGTAATCCGGCAACTTTGATGAGAGATTTAAAGTTTTTTGAGGAGGAATATGATATAAAGAGTATTAAACCTGTGGATATGTTTCCTTTTACGAGTCATGTGGAAGTTTGTGCGTTGCTAGAGTTAAAGAATTGCCAGTAATGTTTGAATTTACTAGCTTTCAAGATACGATAATGTTTCATAAAAGAGGTAGATTTGGATTAGAAAAAGTACAAAATTCTGAAATTAATGTTAAGGTTGTTCTAGATATGGAGTGTGGAGACATATAAAATGAATTTTTGAAATGGATATAATAGTTGCTGTGAGAGAATTACGGAGATTATATATCTATGCTTAATACACCATATTATATGGTTGTATGTTGATGAACATATAAATTTATAAAAATAAAATTTAAATAGTTAAAGAGAATCCTAAGTAAAGTGCCTTGTAATAGGTACTTTATTTTTGCCCAAAATTCAATATATTTAGAGCAAATTTTAGTGATTTTGTTGAGGAAAATGTAAATATGTGATATAGTGTGGCTATAGAGGTGTAATAATATGGAATTAATATGTAAGATAACAGACGAAGATATTGGAGAAAAAACTATTAATATGGAAAATTCTAAATTAAGATTAGGAGCAAGAGGTATTGTTATAAGAGATGATGGAAAGATTGCTATATTTAATAAAAGTAATAAAAATGAGTATAAATTACCTGGTGGAGGATTAGAAGGAGAAGAAAAGCCAGAGGAAGCATTTAAAAGAGAAGTATTAGAAGAAACTGGTTGCGAAGTAGAAATAATAGAAACTTTAGGAACAACAGAGGAATACAAGTCTTTAAATAATTTTAAACAGATTTCCTATGTGTATGTAGGTAAAGTTCTAAAAGATACTAATAAATTAAATCTAACAAAGAAAGAAAAAGATGAAGGAGCTAAATTGTTGTGGGAAACTCCTGAAAAGGCACTAGAACTTATAACAGAATGTTTTGATAAATTAGTCGCATCAAAATATGCATCTATTTATAGTACAAAATTTGTCGTATTAAGAGATAGTAAAATACTAGAAAAGTATATAGAAATGAATAAATTAT
>CALXJX010000004.1 GCA_944388735.1 uncultured Clostridia bacterium | reverse complement strand
TGATTTAAATCTGCCATTTTTATCCTCCCTTTCCTTTTTATTTCTTTAATAATTATTTCCATTTTTTTTATTTTTATTCGATAAAACTAAAAATTGCCATCGGGGACGGGTTTGTTTGGCAATTTTTTGGCATTTAGGGACAGGTTCATTTATTGATTTTTAACAAACCTGTCCCTTTTGCCAAGAAATTGCCAAACGAACCCGTCCCCGATGGCAACTTTTTTATATAATTTCTAAATTAGCATATCTTGCCATTAATCTCTTATGTCCTACTTTGTCGAATTGTATATCAACTTTTAAGTCATCACCTTCTGGCTCAACCGTACTAATAGTTCCTTCTCCAAACTTTTTATGAAACACCCTTACTCCTGACTCATATTTTGATAAATCCACATTTGTATTATTAGATGTTTTCTTAGCTATACTACTTAAGAAACTTTCCGCCGTTCTAAACATAAATCCATTATTTGAATTTTTTGAACTTGCTGCAACAGCCGGTTCCTTTTCACTAATTTTATATGTTTTTACATTATTATTATTTTCTCTTCCGCTTCCATAAGTCCAACTATATGGAGAATCTTTGAAAATTTCTTGCTTATTAGATGTTTGTCCAAATGCTTGATTATATCCCTCTAGTAATTCTTCTGGTATTTCTTTTAAAAATCTTGATACCGGATTATGACTTGTTGAGCCAAATACTGTTCTTTGTTTACTACATGTTAAAAATAAATTTTCTTTTGCCCTTGTAATTCCTACATAACAAAGTCTCCTTTCCTCTTCTAACTCTTTTGGTTCCATCATAGACTGATATCCAGGAAATATTCCTTCTTCCATACCTACTAAAAATACTACTGGAAATTCCAATCCTTTTGCACTATGTAATGTCATAAGTGTAACACTCTCTTCTGTTTCTTCCATGTTATCTAAATCACTTGAAAGTGTAATTCCTTCTAAAAATTCACTTAATGTGTTTTCCGCAAATTCTTCTTCAAATTCTATTGCAACTGTTAAAAATTCATCTAAGTTGGCAATTCTATTTTCTGCTTCTAATGTGTTTTCTTTTTCTAGTGCTTGTGTATATCCTGTTTTCTTTAATGTTATTTTAATTAATTCTGATATATTTATTTCATCTTTTTTTGCCTTTAGTTCTTCCATAGCATTTACAAATTCTCTTGAATTTAAATAAACTCTATTTAGTCCATACTGATCTGCATTTTTTATAATTTCATACATAGAAATTCCGTTTTGCTCTGACAATTCTTCTATTTTATCTAAACTCGTTTTTCCAATTCCTCGTTTTGGTTCATTTATAATTCTTTTTAAACTTAAATTATCTGAACTATTTTGAATTAACCTTAAATATGCTATTGTGTCTTTTATTTCTTTTCTTTCATAGAATTTTAAGCCTCCAACTATTTTGTATGGTATATTTTCTCTTCTAAAAATATCTTCTATTGCTCTTGACTGTGTGTTCATTCTATACAAGACTGCAAAATCTGAATATTTATAATATTCTTCTCTTTTTAAACGCTCTATTTGTTCTACTATATATGAACCTTCATCATATTCATTTTCTGCCTGATATATAAATGGTAAATTTCCTTCTTCGTTTTGTGTCCATAGTTCTTTCTTATATTTGACTTCATTATTTTTTATAACTGCATTTGCAGCTTTTAAAATATTTCCAGTACATCTATAGTTTTGTTCAAGTTTTATTATTTTTGTTCCTGGAAAGTCTCTTTCAAAGTTTAATATATTTGAAATATCTGCTCCTCTAAAACTATAAATTCCGTTGGTCATTATCTCCTACTACTGTTATGTTTCCATTTTTTGATGCAAATAGTGTAATTAATGTAAATTGAGATTTGTTTGTATCTTGATATTCATCTACTAAAACATATTGAAATTTATTTGCATAATATTCTAGAATATCAGGGTTTTCCATTAAGATTTTTATTGTATAATTAATGATATCATCAAAATCTATGGCATTGTTTTCTTTTAATCTTTTTTGATATAGTTCATATACTGTTGCAATTTTTTCTTTTCTGTAATCCCCATTTGCTCTTATTGTATATTGTGATGGCTCTAGCATTTCATTTTTTGCATTACTAATTTCAGATAATACACTTCTATCTGTAAACATTTTATCATCTATATTTAAGTCTTTTAAACATGCTTTTATTAATGTTCTTTGATCTGATGTATCAAATATTATAAATGATGTATCAAAACCTATTCTGTCTATAAATCTTCTTAATATACGAACACAAATTGAATGAAATGTTCCCATCCAGATGTCTTTAGCTTCATCTCCCACTAAGTTTGCTATTCTTTCTTTCATTTCATTTGCTGCTTTGTTTGTAAATGTTATTGCTATTATATTCCATGGTTTTACTTGCTTTTCTCCTATTAAATAAGCTATTTTATGTGTTAATACTTTTGTCTTTCCGCTTCCTGCTCCTGCTATTACTAAACATGGTCCTTCCGTAGTCACTACTGCTTCATGTTGTTTGTCATTTAATCCTTCTAATATGTTTTGCATTCGTTTTCTCCTTTTCTTTTTATGTTCTTTTAACTTTATTTATTCAAAACTATGTTTGTATTTTACTATATATTATTTCAAAAAGCAAGTTTTTATGAATTTAATTTCCAATAAATTCTCAAGAAATCTTAGGGAATAGCTTTTTTCCTATTATATCTTTTTTAATAAAAATTCTAAACATTCATCAATCTCATTAATACAACTTCTGTATGTTTCGATATCATATCCCCAAGGATCTTTTATATTCATACTATCATGATACTCTCGACTATATCCCACATATTCTTTCATAGTAAAAACTTTTCCTTCTAATTCAGGATAAATATCTAACACCGCTATTTTGTGACTTTCCGTAGCACATAAAATTAAATCCATATTTGTTATATTTGAATTTCTTATATTTGTAGCTCTATGTTTACTCATATCCACATCATATTCTTCTTTCATTACTGTTTCTGCCTCAAATGTTGGAACATCTCCATTTTCTGCATAAATCCCACAAGAGTATACTTCTATATCATTTCTTTTAATGTCTTTTAATTTTTTCTTTAATAATTTTTCTGCCATAGCACTTCTACATATATTTCCCGTACATATAAACATTATTTTCATAAGTATCGCTTCCTTTCTATATTTAAATTATTCGAGGTAACTTTTCAAGACTCTTTTCTATTTTAACATTTTAAATCATCATTGCAAATAAGCCTATTAAAAATCCTGCCATATTTCCTACTGCTGTCATTCTTCCATGATATAGTTTATTAGATTCTGGAATTAGTTCTCCTGAAACTATATATAACATTGCTCCCGCTGCAAAACTTAAACATATTGATATGATTTCTTGTGATATTGAACCAACTATTGCTCCAAAGAATGCTCCTATACCTGTTGTTATACCAGATAGCACAACATAAAAAAAAACTTTTGTTTTTTTCATTCCGCCATTTTTCATAGGTATTGCCATAGATATTCCTTCTGGTATATCATGTAAGCAAATAGCTAAAGCTAAACTCAATCCCAACTTCAATGAAGCCTCAAATCCAGAACCTATAGCCAATCCTTCCGGAAAATTATGAATTGCTAAACCTATTGAAACTATAATTCCCGTTTTTAATAAACTACTTTTATTTCCTTCAAATCTTGTATTTACACTAAATTTTTTGGCGACTAATAAATCACAGAATATCATAACTGTAATTCCCAATACAATTCCTAATATTACATTTAAAATAGAACTAATCTCTAGAGCTTCTGGAATTAAATCAAAACATATAACAGACATCATTAAACCTGAAGCGAATGCTAAAATAAAGCTCAAAAATTTATTTGAATGCTTTTTTATTATGATTCCTATAATTCCTCCTAAAGTTGTTCCAAATGTACCAAAAAAAAGACCTATCAGAGTCGTTTTTAAAATTTCATCCACAATAAAATCTCCTTAAAATAAAATTATTTATAATTAATTTTATTTTAAGAAGTTTTTATTTATTCGTCTCCTTTTAATCTTTCTGCTCTATCCGCAGCAATTAGATTATCTATCATTTCGTCCAAATCGCCATTTAAGAAATTTTCCATTTGGTAGATACTCATTCCTATTCTATGGTCTGTAATTCTTCCTTGAGGATAGTTATATGTCCTTATTTTTTCGCTTCTATCTCCTGAACCTACTTGTGATTTTCTTGCATTTGCAACTTCACTATCTTGTTTTTGCTTTTCTATTTCATATAATTTTGTTCTAAGCATTCTCATAGCATTATCTCTATTTTGAAATTGAGACCTCTCTGTCTGGCATTCTACAACAATTCCTGTTGGTTCATGAATCAATCTTACGGCTGATGAAGTTTTGTTAATATGTTGTCCTCCTGCACCAGATGAACGAAATACTTCCATTTTTATATCTGCCGGATTAATTTCTATTTCTACATCTTCTACAACAGGTAATACTGCAACCGTCGCTGTTGATGTATGTATTCTTCCACTACTTTCTGTATCCGGAACTCTTTGTACTCTGTGTACTCCGCTTTCAAATTTAAGTCTACTATATACTCCTTTTCCTGTAATCATAAATGTTACTTCTTTATAACCGCCTAATCCTGTTTCATTTTCGTTTAAAACTTCTACTTTCCAATGTTTCTTTTCTGCATACATAGTATACATTCTAAAAAGTGTTCCTGCAAATAATGCTGCTTCTTCTCCTCCAGCTCCTGCTCTTATTTCACATATTATATTTTTATCATCATCTGGGTCTTTTGGTATTAATAATATCTTCAATTCTTCTTCTAATTTTGGTAATTGCTCTTTTGATTCATAATATTCTACTTCCGCAAGTTCTTTCATTTCTGGGTCGTGCATTAATTCTTCTGCTTCTTCCATTGATTGTTTTACTTTTTTATATTCTCTAAATTTTAGTACTACATCTTCTATACTTGCATGTTCTTTCATTAGTTTTTGCCATTCTGATTGGTTTGCTATTACTTCTGGATCAGCTATCATTTTTGTTAATTCTTCGTATCTCTTTTCTACTGCCTCTAATTTTTCAAACATAAAAATTTCTCCTTTATTTTTTATTTGCTTTTGATATTATACTACAAAATTGCTATATGTTCAAGTTATTATAATTCCATATAATTAAAGTCAATATTTAATTTTTCAAAAATATTTTTCTCTCTATTTGTACAAGTTAAAATAATTATTTGATGTTCTGAAAATTTATTAGTAATAAACTTTAAAATATTTTCCAGTCTTTCATCATCATAATAAGCAAATGCTTCATCCAAAATAATTGGCATTTTTTCTTCTGACAAATCATCAACCATAGAAAGTCTTAAAGATAAATATAATTGATCTATTGTTCCAATACTTAATTTAGATGCAGGAACATATCTTCCGTCATCTAGCTCTACTATTAAGCCTTGCTCATCATTAAACATCACATTACTATATTTATTATCTGTTATATCAGCTATATTTTTCGATAGATTCTCTGTAAACTTAGGGGTAACAGAATTTCTCATTTTTTCATAACATTCGTTCAAAATCATTTTTGCAAATTCCATGCTTGTATTTAGATTTTTTAGGTTTACCATTTTTTCATTATCGTTAACTAGTTTTTCTTCTATTTTTGATAAGTTTTCCAATTTAGGTTCCACATTTTTTTGATCTAAATTTAATGTATGTAATTTTATTTTTTTATTATTTATTTCATTTTGCAAATTTTCTATTTCCAAATTTACATTTTCTAAAATAATTAATTCATTAATTTTATTTTTTTCTATTTTATTTAAATAATTATTTTTTATTTTTTCTTTTTCTAAATTTATTTTTGTATTAAAATTATTTTTTAAATTATTTATTTCATTTTCTAATTCTAAATTATTTTTTTCTAATAAATTTTTTTCATTATTTAAATTATTAATTTCTATATTTATTTTTTCCAAATTGTTTTTTTCTATTTTTTCTTCATTTTTTATTTTTTTATTTTTATTTTTTATAAAAATAGTCCAAAAAATCAAAAACGTTGGTACTGTAAGAAGAAAAATATATTTAAAAATATTATTTTTAATAAAAATAAATTGTAAAATATTTATTATTATTAAAAAAATAAATAATATTATTATTTTTTTATTTAATTTATTTTTTATTTTTTTATTTTTTTCATAATTATTTTCTAAATTATTTTTATTATTATTTTTTATTTCATTTATTTTATTTTCTATTAAATTTATTTTTTCATTATTTTCTTTTTTTATATTTTCTTTTATTTTTATTTTTTCGTTTTCTATTTTTTCGTTTTCGTTTACTAGTTTTATTTCTTTTAAAAAATTATTTTCGTTTTCTAAATCTTCAATCTCATTTTCTAAAATATTTTTATTTTCTTCAATTTGGTATTTCATATTCTCGTATTGCTCTAATTCATTTTTTTGTAATTGAAGTTCTCCTATTTCTCTACTCAAAATATTAATTGGCTTTTCCCTAGATCTTGATGTTCCTATTTCATCTAATTGTCTTCTATTTATTCTTTCTATTGCTCTTTTATATGACACATTATCATCTCCTGTGCCAACTAAATTTGCAATTTTTTGTATTAAAATATTTTGTTCATTTTTTTCAAGTTTCACTTCTTGTTGGTTTGTAACTATTGTTGATAAAAACAATTCTTCATCAATAGATGTTTGTTCATAAAAAAATTCATTTCCTCTATTTTTATCAATTGTAAATTCTTTTGAAATATCCTCCATTTTTTCATTAAATATTTTTGGATTTTTCTTTTTAAATTCTCTATAAACTTCAAATTTACTATTATCATCTAATTGATACTCTATTTTTCCAGAGAATTCCTCTCCCGTCCATGGTGTATATTTTTCTAAATCTGAATATTCTTTTCCTTTTTTATTTTTTGAAATTCCATAAAAAGTATTAATTATAAATTTTAATAGTGTTGATTTTCCCGCTTCATTTTTTCCATAAATTAAATTTATATTTTTATCAAAATCTATTTCTTTATTTTTTAATTTTCCATAAGAGTTTATTTTTAATTTATTTATTTTCAAATTTAAAGCTCACTCCTTTATATCGATTTTTATATTTTTTGTTTATTATTTTTTAATAATTTAATTACTTTTTTATTTCTTTATTATTTAATTTTTTATTTTTTAATTATCTATTTTTTATTATTAAATTATTTTATTTTTTTAATTTATTTATTATTTTTTATTATTTAATTTTTTATTTTTTTAATTTATTTATTATTTTTCATTATTTAATTTTTTATTTTTTTAATTTATTTATTATTTTTTATTATTTAATTTTTTATTTTTTAATTTATTTATTATTTTTTATTTTTTAATTTTTTATTTTTTAATTTATTTATTATTTTTCATTATTTAATTTTTTATTTTTTTAATTTATTTGTTATTTTTTATTATTTAATTTTTTATTTTTTAATTATTTATTTTTTTATTACTTTATTTCTGTTTAATTAATTTATTTTTTTATTCTAAAGCCTCTAAACCAATCTCGATTGCCTTTTCTATAATATTTTTTTGTTCCTCACTTATATTTTCTTGATTTAATTTTTCATTCATTTTTTTAGCAAATAATCCTTTTAAAGTTTTATTATTTTCTAATTTATTTAAATCGTAATTTATTTTTGTTTTATTTTTTATTTTAATAATTCTTTCATTAAAAATTAATTTATATAATTCATAAGCATCAATTTCAAAATTTCTTTTTCCTATTAAGATTATTTTTGAAAATTCATTATCAGCTATTTCTACGCTATTAATTTTTTCAATTAATTCCTCTTTTGAAATAATATCAGTCACATCTATTTCTTTTTCAACAAAAAAGCTTTCATCTAATGGTACAAATTGCAAATCTAATTTATCCTTTTCCAAACTGCCAACTATCATACCATGTTGTCCTAATTCATCAAAACCTAGTGATACAGTAGAACCAGGATATACAATATTTTGCTCCTCTTCTGTATTATAATCCAATTTATGGATATGCCCTAATGCAACATAGTCAAAGCCTTTTTCTTTCAATTCTTTTTTTGATATAGAATTATATTGTTTTTCTTCCAAACTTGCTCCATTTAATGTTCCATGTATTACTAAAATATTTATTTTTTCTTTATCTTTTATTTCAATATTTTCTAATCCACAACCTGTACAATAAAAATCATAAAAACCAAATCCATAAATATTTGCTTCACTTGTTTGTACCTTTTCTATTTTTGATGTAAATATTTTTACATTTTCATTCCATGTATATTGGTTATAATAAGAATTTTTTAAATATGGATCATGATTCCCTGGTGATATAAATATTCTTGTTTCAGGAATCTCTTTAAATAAATTGTTTATATATTCTATTGTTGATAATTTTACAAATTTATGCTCGTATAAATCTCCTGAGATAAACAAATATTCTATTTTATTTTCTTTTATATATTCTATTACTTTTTTTAATACTTTTCTCTGCTCTAATCTTTTTAAGTCTCCAAATATTTCTCTATCTGATAAATTTATAAAAGGACTATCGAAATGCATATCTGCTATGTGTACAAATTTCATTTTTTTCATCATACCTTTCCTAATGTATAAATATTTATAATTTTTATTGAATATTTTCTTCTATATTTTATTATACTTCTCTATTTTTTGCAATAATTTAGCGAAAAGATTTTTGCATTTTTGTAACAGTTCGTTACTATTCACAGCTTAAAATTAGTACTTAAAATGTTGATATATTAATATTTCATAAATTTTTCGGCTCAATACAATATTTAAGAATTTATAAAATATTTCCAATCACATTCAAAATTTACTCAATATTAATATATCAACATTTTTTAGCTTATTATTTTTTTACACCCCTATAATAAACTAAAAAAACTTTAAGGAATGTAATGTGAATATTCTAACATTTTAGATTCACTTCCCCTAAAGTTCATCATTTATATAAAGTTACCAATCAAATCCATTCCAAATGTCAAACAAACCTGTCCCTTTTGCCAAAAATTGCCAAACGAACCCGTCCCCAATGGCAATTTAGTCTTCATCTAATGGTCCAAACAATTCATCAAATTTAGCTTCTAATTCTTTTTGTAAATCATATTCGTCTTCATTTTGTGGTAATACTGGTGCATCATCAAAATCATTTAAATCTAATGGCTCAAAATCAGATTTTTCCATTTTATTTTCCACATTTTCTTCTATATCTGTGAATTTTTCAATTTGATTTATCGAACTTGATTGTTCTTCTGGCACTTTTAAATCTTCTCTTTTTGGTTCTTCTTCAAATAAATCGTCTAATGATTCTACTTTTAAATTGTTTACTGCTTTTTCATCTTTTTCTTCTGTATATGGATTATATGGATTATACTTTCTCCATGGTCCTCTTTCTATTTCTCCTATATCATTATGACTTATACTGTATGAAGCCAATTTTTTAGCCATTCCATGTTTGAAGTAATAGAATTTTTTTGCCTTTACTGGTCTAATACCTTTTACAAATATAATACAATCATCTACATCCATTCTACGAAGTTCATCTGGAGTCATTAATGCTCTTGCCATTACTTGATCTGATACGCTTTTTCCAGTTTTCCAATTTTGTCTATCTCTATTAATAGATATACTATCTCTTTCTATTGTCTTTTCTCCTAATGCTTTTGAAAAATACTCTAATGTTTTAAATGAATTGCTTCCTAAAAATACGTGTGTATCACAGTTTCCCATAATAGTTTCATAAGACTTTTCATATACTGCTTCTAATTGGTCTATATTTTGTAATATAACACTAAATGATATTTTTCTACTTCTTGATGTTGATATTTTTTTATCGAAATCCGGTATTTTTCCGATATTTGCAAACTCATCTAATATAAAAAATGTTTGTTCTTTTAGTTTTCCTCCATTTTGATCTGCATAATCGTACAATTGTTGTATCATCTGTGAGAAAAATATCGTTAGTAGGAAATCATACGCTGTATGCGTATCTGATGATATAACATAAACCGCTGTCTTTTTACTTCCTATTTCTTCAAAGTTTATTGTATCTGTTGATGTTAATTCTGCTATTTCTTTTGAATCAAATTTTCCTAGTTTTGATTGCAATGAACTCAAGATTGAACCATAAGTTTTTTCAGGAGCAATCTCGATAGATTTATAATACATCCTAGCTGGATGATCATAAGGTAGTTGGCTAATTAATTCTGTAAGTAAGTTACTTCCTCCATTGTTATTAGCTGCTCTTACTAGTTCTGCACAACTTGCTAAATTTTGTTCCTCTTCTGGTCTTGTTGCTATTAAATAATATATTAATGCTTTCAATAACATTTCTGCCATATCATCCCAGTATGGGTCTGATTTTCCACTTTCTGATTGTTGCCCTTTTACTATTGTATTTGCAATAACGTCAACGTCTAATTCTGATGATATATGCATTAATGGATTATATCCGTCACTATATTGTGGTCTTACTAAGTTTAAAACTTTTATTTCATATCCATGTTGTTTCAGATATCCTGCTGTTGTATCATATAATTCTCCTTTTGGATCTGTAAATACATAAGAACCTAACATTTGATACGCATTTGGTATTGAATATGAAGCAGATTTACCTGATCCTGATCCGTCCAACTACTAATACATTAACATTTCCTCTTTTATCTACTGGTAAGTAATTATCTTCTGCTAATATTATTCCTTTATTTTTACTTAATATTTGATATTGTTCTCCTCTTTGGCTCCAGTCACTCGAACCATGCTCTATATCTGAATATTCATTTTTTGGAGCAGATTTGAATATTCCTATAAAAAAGAATAAACTATAAAATATTGTCATTACCATTAAAGAAGAAAAATAATTTCCTGTTGCTCCTTCTTTAAAAATGTTTCCTAATGTCCCAAAAGGATTTGTCATTGATTTTACAAATGTCTCCATAAAAATTTCTAAATTGAAATTTCCATTAGCATTTGCAATATATGTACTATGTGCCCAAGCGGAAACAAGTACTACAGCTATTAATAACCATAGTACTCCAAAAATTATAAAGTTCTTTCTATTTCTTTTTAATGCACCTTCAATTTTATAATTCATGTTTTTCACCTACTCTTTTGTATTTTATTCACCTATACTTTTATCTTCGATCGATTTATTCGCTTTAGCCTTCTTTAATAGTCTATTTTCTTTTAAAGGTATTCCTAAAAATTCTTTATCTAAATCTTCATTAAATTTAAATTTGAAAATTTCTTCTGGTGGCCAATTTAAATTTGACATTACCTTTCTCCCTCCCTAATCGGTTATAGTCGGACTTCCGCCTACTAAGTTAAGTTTATTATTTTCTTCTCTTATTTCAAACACAAAATAAGGTTTATTAGGTTTTAATTTACATTTTCCTTTTACTTCTTTTGTTTTTTCGTCAAAATAAAGCACTGGCTTTACCTCTTCTGCAGTTTCTGGATCAATTATAGAAATTGGTCTTTTTAAATTTGGCGTATAATTAACATCTTTATATTCTTCTTCTTTTTCAGAATATAATGTATTAAATTTGTATGGCATTGGTTTTTTAGATATTTTTACTCTATCTTCTTCCAAAATTCCATTGTTAATAACAACCTTGTCTTTTCCAAATGACATAATTACTATTTGATTATTATTACTTGAATTTTCTACATAAAAAGTTTTCTTTGTCATATTTCCATATAGCTCTTCCGTAAAGTCTAATCTTTCTACTGTATATTTTGGATAATCTTTTTGGAATTCTTTTTCTGTCTTATTAATCTGGTATATTACTGTTTTTACTCCTTCTGGATCTGTTATGCTAAAATGTTTTCCTTGCATAATATCCATTTTTTTACACCTCATTTCTATGTTTTAATCCAGATGTTTATCATTTGTTACATCACTATAGTCAATTATACCTGAAAACAAGGCTTTTGTCAACATATAACTTATGTAAATTTAGTTTTTATTCCTTGGATTAAAATTTGATATTTCATTTAATTTTTCAAACATTTCTTTTTCTTGTTCTGTTAATTGTTTTGGAACCATTACTTTTACTTCTGCAATCAAGTCTCCTCGCGAACCTCTTCCGTTTTTATAACCTTTGCCTGGTATTCTTAGTTTTTCACCACTTTGTATTCCTTGTGGAATATATATTTTTGTTTCTTCTTCTATAGATTGTACATTCACTCTTGTACCTAATGCCGCTTCCCACGGTGTTAAGCATAAGTCAGTATATAAGTCATAACCTTTTAATTTAAATTGATTATCATCTTTTATTTTTATTTTTATAAATAAGTCTCCATTTTTACCACCATTTTTTCCTGGTTTGCCTTGTCCAATTAATCTAATCTTTTCTCCGTCACGAATACCTTCTGGTATTGTTATAGTAAATGTCTTCATGTTACCTTCTATTGTTCTTAATGAGATTTTTTTATCTAAACCGTAAAAAGCTTCATAAAGTGTAGCATCAATTTGTGTCTCTACATTTTCACCTTTTATAGGTTCGGCATGTTCTTTATATTTATCTTGATTATCTTCCTTTTCAATATTCCCTAAGAACATATTCAAAATTGATCCATTTTCTTTTTTTACGTTGAAGACCTTTTTATTTTTATTAACATTGTGAGTATTCCAAACTCTATCATATTTTCTTTTTGTTGATGGTACAGATAAAACCTTGTATGCTTCATTTATATCTTTTATTCTTTCTTCTGCTAAACTATCTCCTACATTGACATCTGGATGATATTTTTTTGCTGCTGCTCTATATGCTAATTTGATTTCATCTATTGTTACATGGCTTGTTTCTAATTCTAATATTTTATAATAATCTTTAAAAATCATTTGACATCCTCCCTAAAAACTCAGGTATTTACATTATATCATAAATATAAAAAAAATCCATAGATTTTATGGATTTTTTGAAACAATTTAGGAGTCAATTGGGGAAGAATGATTTCTTGAGTCGGATTCGAATGTGCAGTGAAATAGATGTATAAATTCTTAGCTTAAAATAACTGAGGAAGCGTGATTAACGAGAGGCTCGGTTATTTTAAGCTTAGAATTTATAATCTATAGAACAATAGCGGACGTCTTTAACATTTTATCTGTTTATGACATTTTAAAGTCCGCGTCATTGTTCGTGCGCCAATTTTACGCTAGTAAAATTGTGTGCAGTAATGCTTAGTTATAGAAAATTTTTATTTTCTATAACTGAGCAAGCCGAGAAGATCGTGAAAGAAATCATTCTTCCCCAATTGACTATATAAATATTACATTAATGCTAGCTCTACTAACTTATCAAGAAGATCACTATACTTAATACCACTTGCTTCAAAAAGTTTAGGATACATACTAATATTAGTAAAACCTGGTAAAGTATTAATTTCATTTATAACAATATTATTTGTACCATTTTCCACAAAAAAGTCCACTCTTGACAATCCCTTTCCAGAAATTGCCTTAAATGCTTTAATTGCTTGTGTTCGTATTTTTTCTGAAATTTCACTTGGTATATTAGCTGGTATTATAGTTTTAGATTCATGATTATTATATTTTGCATCATAACTATAAAATTCATCAGCAGATTGAATTTCACCTACGCAAGAAGCTATTACATCTTCATTCCCTAAAACTGCACATTCTACTTCTTTGCCACATATTCCTTCCTCTATTAAAATTTTATTATCATAATAAGATGCATATTCAATATATTTTTGTAATTCTTCCTTAGAATTTGCTTTGTTAATTCCAACACTTGAACCAGAATTAGATGGCTTTATAAACATTGGGAATTTCAAATTTGACATTATTTTTTCTACTGCTTTTCCAAGGCTTAATACTATTTCATTAAATTTTTTATCTACATAAATATATTTATCTTGATATTTCCTTATATATTCATATCTTGCTTGGTTTAACCCCGCTTTTTCAAAAATACATTTAGTATAAACTTTATCCATTCCTATACTTGATGCTAATATTCCACATCCTATATAAGGCATTTTCAATAGTTCAAACAATCCTTGTATAGAGCCGTCTTCCCCGTATAGCCCATGTAAAACAGGAAATAATACATCTAAACTTTTTAAGTAGTGTATGACATTTGTTATTTCTTCTTTAATAATTTCCCCTTGATATTCATACCATATCCCTTCTTTACTAATATAAATTGGATATATCTCGTATTTTGTTTGATTCAAATTTTTTAAAATAGATTTTGCAGAAACTACTGATACCTCATTTTCCGTTGACATTCCTCCAAAAATAACCCCTAATTTTAATTTAGACATTTTCTCACCTTTTTCTTTTCTTTAATAGTATCTATATAAATTATTATATAAATTAACTTTTTTTAATTTCTTCTGCTAAATCAAAAAATCTCATTCCATTAGAAGCTTTAAATAAAACAACATCATTTTTATCCAAAATATTTTTAAGCTCTTTTACTATTTCTTCTTTATTTAGAAAATAATATATATTCTCTTTTGACATTCCTTCTTCTTGAGCTTGTTTTGCGATATAACTTGCAGTTTCGCCAGCACAAATCAATATATCTATATGATTTTTTACAACTTCTTTACCTACGCTTTTATGAAGTTCTTCTGCATAATTTCCAAGTTCAAACATATCTCCCAAAACTGCAATTTTTCTATTATCTCTAAATTCTGATAAATATTTTAGGCTAGCCTGCATTGATTCAAAACTTGCATTATATGCATCATTAATAATTTTTGCACCATTTGATAATACAGTTATATCCATTCTTTTCTTTGTCAATTCAAAACTTTCAATTCCTTTAACTATTTGTTCTGGCTGAATATTTAAAGTTTCTCCTACCAAACTTGCACATAAACTATTTAACACAAAATGTTCTCCACCCACTGGAACATTTATTTTATATTTTTTATTATTTAATATGCATGTATATGTACTTTTTTCTTTTTCTAAAGCTATATCTGATGCCATAACATCACTTTTATTCTTTATTCCAAAAGTTTTTATTTGAAATCTGTTTTTATTTTCCTCGTACCAATTGTGTAATAAATCATTATCATTATTTACAATTACTATTGGGTCTTTATTTCCTTCTAAAATTTCTAATTTTGCTTTTAAAATATTTTCTCTTGATCCTAAATTCCCGATATGTGATGTTCCAATATTAGTTATTACGCAAATATCTGGTTTTGCTATACTTGTTAATAATGATATTTCTCCAAAATGATTCATTCCCATTTCTAAAACCATTGCTTCTTCATTTTTTAGTCTTAATATTGTAAATGGTAATCCTATATTGTTATTATTATTTCCGATTGTTTTTAATGTTTTAAATTTTTGTGAAACAACATTTGCGATTATATCTTTTGTACTTGTTTTACCTACGCTTCCAGTAACTGCAATTACTGGTATATTATATGCTTCCCTTTTAAATCTTGCTATACCATACAGTGCTTCTAAAGTGTTTTTTACTTTTATTATCGTTTTTCCTTTATACTCTCCCAAATTTTCTTTTGTGAAATCAATATTTTCTACTATTACAACAGATGCTCCTTTTTCAAATGCTTGTTTCCAAAATTCACTTCCGTCAAATGCTTCACCTTTTATTCCTATATACACATCTCCCGGATTTAAAATTCTTGTATCTTTTGAAAACACTTCACAAATTTGTTCTTGATTTCCTATTATTAATTCTCCACCTGTCACTTCTAATATATTTTTTACTGTTATATCTTTCATACTTAATCTCATTCCTTCTTAGAGGCACATATCTGGTTGGAAAAATGTAATTATTTTCAACCTTAATCACTGCCTTTTATATATATTAACTAGCTCGAAAAAATCTTTTCAAACTTTTTTCTTTGTAGATTATATTCCTATTTGTTCTTTTTTGCAACTTAGATTATAAAAAAGAACGTTCCTCAATATTAAGGAACGCCCATAAATCAACTATTTATTTTCTACTGCTCTGTTTGCTATTTCAATTGCTTTTGAAACTATATTACCACAATCTTTTGAAGAAACATTTCCCCAACTTCCTCCGTCTTGTTTTACTTGTTCATATACACCTAGTTCTTTAGCTATTTCTTCTCTTAAATTTTCAGATATTAATTTACTATTTCTAGACATAATATCCTCCTCATATCTATTGATAGAATCACAAAACTTTAATATAAGTTTTGTTAAATATATTATTTACAAAATTTCAAATTTTATTTTGTCAATTTTTATAAATTTATATTACAATTTAGCAAAATATGATATAATTAAAAAGTAATCTTTCATATAAATAATTAAAGGAGAAATAGATGAGTGTAAAAGACATTGAAAAAGCAACCGAAAAAGATAAAATAACTGTGCCTAAAGATAAAAAAATAAAAACAACTAGCTCTACAAATACAATTTTAGCCGTACCAGAAGATTTTGAAGAAGAAAATTTATCTTCAACAAAAAACTTATCAAACGAGCTTGAAGAAAATGCTAAAAATAGCGAAAAATCACAAACTACTACTTCTTCGTCAAAAATAGATGCAAATGAAAACCAGCCTCAAAAAAGCGAAGAACCAAGTACAGGTAACACAAAATTAGATACTCGCCAATACAAGCCTTTAGGTTCAAAAACTAACACAAAAGAAATTAAACCTCTTAATCAAGAAAAAACATCATTAAAACCAAAACATAGTCCTATTAAAATTATTCTATTAATTTTTTTGATTTTAATTTTGTTATCATTAATAGCTTTTTCCATATACACTATGATGAATACTACTAGTAACAAGATCACCTTAGGCATATCTATAAAAGGAATTGATGTATCTGGACTAACAACTGATGAAGCTAAAAATAAAATTAACACTTATATCGCTGAAAACTTACCAGAAAACATTCAATTAAAGCATAATGATTATGAAACATCAATACCATTGTCATCTTTAGAAGTATCTTTTGATATAGATTCAGCAGTAATACAAGCAAATTCAATCGGAAAGAGTGGAAATCTTCTTGAAAATGAAATAAATATTTTAAAAGCTTTCTTTTTTAACGAAGATATTGAACCTTATTCAAGCATAAATGAAGAACAGTTAATAAAATCTTTAAATGATATATCATCAAAATTACCTGATACAGTTATAGAAAACAGTTACTATATAGACGGAAATAATCTAATTGTAACAAGTGGAAAATCTGGTAATGTAGTAGATGTAAATCAAATGAAAACATATATAAAAAATGGAATTACAAATTTAACACTAAAAAATAGAACTCTTGACATATCAACAAAAACCAAAGATCCTTCTGCCATAAATATTGAAAAAATTTATGAAGAGATACACAAAGAACCTGTTAATGCTTCATATACTCAAAATCCATACACAATATATCCAAGTGAAAACGGATTAGATTTTGCAATTTCTTTAGACGAAGCAAAAGCTTTAATAGAAAGCGAAAATAAAGAAGAATATTCTATTCCTTTAAAAGTATTATACCCTAGTATTACAACAAATATGATAGGAACAGAAGCTTTTCCAGATTTATTGTCAGAGTTTAAAACAACGTATTCTACTAGAGATACTGACAGAACAACAAACTTAAAATTAGCTGCTAATAAAATAAACGGAACCGTACTAATGCCTGGTGAAACATTTTCATATAATCAAGTCGTTGGCGAAAGAACCATTGCTGCAGGTTATAGAGAAGCGCCTATATATGTGCAAGGACAAGTAGTTGACGGTTTAGGTGGTGGAATTTGCCAAATAACTTCTACTTTATACAATGCTGTTATATACGCAAATTTAGAAATTGTGGAAAGAAGCAATCACCAATTTGTTCCTTCTTATGTTTCTGCTAGCCGTGATGCAACTGTTGTATATGGTTCAATTGATTTTAAGTTTAAAAATAATAGAAATTATCCTATTAAATTAGTATGCTCTGTATCAGGCGGTATTGCCCAATTCCAAATATTTGGATTGAGAACTGCTAATGATTACGAAGTTGTAATTTCTTCTTATGAAACTGGCAGAACTTCAACTTCTATTTATTCTGAAGCATATAAAATACTTAAACAAAATGGTCAAGTTGTTAGCAGAGAGCTTTTATCTAGAGATACTTACAAGAGACATTAATTTTGTGCCAATGGGGACGTGTTTGTTTGGCACAAAATATATTTTTTTATTTAAGTTATCTAAAATTTTTTGATTTTTTTATATTTTGTGCCAATGGGGACGTGTTTGTTTGGCACAAAATATATTTTTTATTTAAGTTATCTAAAATTTTTTGATTTTTTATATTTTGTGCCAAACAAACACGTCCCCATTGGCACAACTTTAAACTGTTAAAGTACCATTTGGAGTATTAGTTATAATTAAAATATCTTCTTCTCTTCCATTTTCTGCATTTATATAAACCAAAAACTCTTTATCTTCAACTTTTCCTTTAAACTCATAACACAAAATTTCTGTTTCCCACTCAGTAGGTATAACAGCCATACCTTCACTCACCAACTCTAAATCCTTATTCAAAGTTACCTTTGCCTGTTCTTTATCAATTTTTACATTAGAAAGATCCCTTATAGTATGATTATTTAAATATCCCGTTGTTTCTATACCTAAAACTTCCCCATTATCCAATGCTACTTTAACCTTTATTAAATCTGGATACATTACTACACCTTCTTGATTATACGCATAATTAATTGTTACTATTCCGTCTTGTTTCAAGAAATATGTTTCCTTCATATTTGAGAATCCTTTACTCTCTAGATATTGCTTTCCTTTTTCGTTTGCCTCATCTTGTGAAATAATCTCTGCATCTACATTTCTATTTGAGTTCGAATAAACTATATGCCCTCCTTTTTTAGATATAGACACATTTATATTTTCATCATTTTGATTTTTTATTGAAAAATCATATACAGGTATAGTTGCGTTTTCTGAAAATCCCAAATTAGATATTTCTTTTATATTTTCTTTTCCTATAAATTCTTCTGCTTTCTGTCTTGCTTCATCTTCACTGATATCTTCTCCTGTTAGTCCCTTTTTTTCATTACTTGTTAAATGTTCTGAAAAAGCTCCGTCATAAATCAATCCTGCATATTCGTGGAAATTCTCTTCCAAATTGCTAAAACTTTCTTTTGAAATATTATCTACTTGTTGTGCAAAAGCAATTGTTCCCTTTTCAGCTAATTCTCCCCATTTAAATCTTCCAGAATTTAAATCTTCTGATAATTGATTTAATGTATTTTCTAAGTCCACACTATATCCGTGTAAATCTTTTAAGTTTTTTAAATCTTCATCTGTTAGGCTTTCATTATATATATTTTTTCTTGACAAAGAATAACTATAATCACTGACTTGATTTAAAAATTTCTCTGTATTTTCTAGTTCTTGACTTTGTATTGGTAACATACTTAAATAACTTTGAGCTAAATTTGCTTCTCTCCATAGATTTGTTAATGTTTCTGCTCCATGTTCTGGTGTCGTTGATATTAATGATTTTGCAAGATATGTTTCTACATTTTGCACATAATCAACTAATTCAAAAAATGCCATATTATAAGTGTTTTCAGATGCTTGTCTATATTGTTTTTGACTACTGTATAAGATGACTGCTAGTGCAACGACTGAAATGATTAGTATTATAATAATGGCTAGCATTGGTCCCTTTTTTAATTTTCCTTTCCAATCATTCTCTTCTTTCATAAAAATTCATTCCTTTCTTTCTTCTTTTTGAATATTCTTTCTTGCTTGATTTTAAAAGTACGTATAGCAAAAAAAGTAATATTCTTTCAATCCAGATTGCATAATTATAAAATAATTATCTCCCCTTTTTTTATAAAAACAAGAATTTTATTTACAAAAACGGTGTTTTCCTATTGTTTTTACTAGCGGCCTAGACCATATCCATTTATTTGTAGCTGTTGATGGATTAAAGTAATATATGCATCCTCCTGTTGGATCCCATCCATTCATAGCGTCTTGTGCTGCTTTATATACTGTTGAATTCTCATCAATAGGAGCATTTATCTGTCCGTCTGCTACCGCAGTAAACGCTCCAGGTTGATAAATGACTCCTGCTATTGTATTAGGAAACTGTGAACTTTTTACCCTATTTAAAATTACTGCCCCTACTGCTACTTGTCCTTCATAAGGTTCTCCTCTTGCTTCCCCATTAATTGCTCTTGCCATTAGTTGAATGTCAGATGTCGTAGAAGAAGCTGCATAGCTAACATTTTCTTTTACTATTCTTTCTCCAAAAAGCATAATTACAGTTAAGAATACTAATAAAAACACTAACACTAGTAAAATTTTTAATATGTTTTTCAAAATATCACCTTTACTTTCTTTCATTCTTTTATTGATATTTTGCATTTTTTTCAAAATAATATTCCAATTTTTTTGAAATTTTATATTTTTTATGATAAAATACCCAAAACAAACATACCTCAAATCACTGCAAGGAATTTGGGAACGTTTTGGTATATTTTTAACCTTTTTAAAAGAAATTTATTTGTTTGAAAGAAATCTACATTCATTACTATATATACTTTCAAGTAAAACAAGAAAGGGCTGAATTTTTTTATGAAAAATGTTTTAATTTTTTATGCTTCTTACGGAGGAGGACATCTAAATGCAGCTAAATCTATTAATGAATATATTTTAAATAATTATACTGATATTCATGTAGAACTCATAGATTGTATGAAATATATTAATAAACCTATAGAAAAAATTACTACAACAGCTTATAGAGAAATGGCAAAAAAAATGCCTTGGGCTTGGGGAAGAATATACTCAGATTCCCAAAAAGGTCCTTTAGCACATATCTCTTCTAGGTCTAATAAAATTATGGCTATAAAGCTTTTAAAATTATTACGCGAAAAACAGCCTGATTTAATTATTTCTACACATCCTTTTGGAAGTCAGATGTGTAATTATCTAAAAAGAAAAGGTAAAATTTTTGCTAAAATTGCAACAATAATGACAGATTTTGCCCCTCATGACCAATGGCTTGTGGGTGGTGATTTTACAGATTACTTTTTTGTTGCTCACGAGAAAATGAAAGATTACTTAATTAGCAAAAATATATCCTCAAATAAAGTTTTTGCTACTGGTATTCCTTTATCTAGCAGGTTTAATCAGAAATATGACAAACAGGATATTTTAAAAGAATTTGATTTATCAGATAATAAATTTAATATTTTGTTTTTTGGCGGAGGTGAATTTGGTTTAGGTAAAACAAGGACAGTAGAAATTTTTGAAAGTTTTGTACAGTTTGCAATTAAGTCAGATATGCAAATAGTTGCAATTTCTGGAAAAAATGAAAAAATGAAACTCGCTTTTGAAAATGTCGTAAATGAACACAATTGCCATAATAATATAAAAGTATTGGAATTCACAAATAAAGTTCCGGAATTAATGAGTATTTCTAATTTAGTTGTTACAAAACCTGGTGGAATGACTACAACAGAAAGTCTAGCTTCTCACTTACCAATGGTTATTATTAATCCTATTCCAGGTCAAGAGGAAGAAAATGCAGAATTTCTAGAAAGTAAAGGTGTTGGTATCTGGATAAAAAAAGATTCAAATATAAATGATGTTATATATTCTTTATTCAAAGATCCTAATAAGTTGCAAATCATGAAAAAAAATACAGAATTACTAGCAAATCCAAATTCTACAAGAGATATTTGCCAAATATTATTAAAATAATTATTAACCTAAATTTATGCCATAATTACTTATATTATATATTATTCTTCTTTTTCAGCAAAAAACACCTCAAATCATATAATTGATAGGGGTGTTTTCTATGTATTTTCTTATAATTCTCTTCTTCCTTCAAGAGCTTTGGTCAAAGTAATTTCATCTGTATATTCCAAATCCCCTCCAACAGGAATTCCATGAGCTATTCTAGTTACTTTAATTCCTAACGGCTTTATTAATTTAGACAAATACATAGCTGTTGCTTCTCCCTCAACCCTAGGGTTTGTGGCTAAAATAACTTCTTTAACCTGTCCGTCCATTAGTCTTGCCAATAATTCTTTAATTTTTATATCATCAGGTCCTACGCCATTCATTGGGGATATTGAACCATGTAATACATGATAAACACCCTTATATTCATGAGTTTTTTCCATAGCAATAATATCTCTTACATCTTCAACAACACATATTGAAGTTATATCTCTTTTAGGATTAGCACAAATCGAACATGGATCTGTATCTGAAATATTATAACATTTACTACAATATTTTAAATTCTTTTTTGCATCCAAAATAGAAGAAACAAATTCATTTGTTTCTTCTTCTGAACAGTTTAACATATAAAAAGCTAGTCTTGCTGCCGTTTTATGTCCAATGCTTGGTAATTTTTCAAAACTTTCAATTAATTTTTCTATTGATGGTGAATATAATGACATTGTTATTTCCTCCCAAAGTTTTCAAACATCATTAGCTTTTGAATTTTTTTACATTTTTTAAATTGATATTATAAATATTTTTCTTACATTAATCCTGGTATATTAAATTTACCTAATTGATCTGCTTGTGCACTATCTACTTTGCGTAAAGCTTCATTAATACATGTTAATATTAAATCTTCTAACATTTCTACATCATCTGGATCAACTACATCTTTATTTATTTTTATTTCTTTAATTACTTTTTGACCTGATACTTTTACAGAAATAGCTCCTCCACCAGCAGTAGCATCAAATTCTTTAGTTGCCAATTCTGCTTGAGATTTCTCCATATCTGCTTGCATTTTTTTAGCTTCTTTCATTAAATTATTGATATTCATTCCTCCGAATCCTCCCATACCTCCTGGGAATCCACCTCTTTTTGACATTTTTTTATTCTCCTTACAAATATATTTAGGTTTTTAACAGTTACCTATAAACTCTTACAATATTCTACTAAATTAAAATATTTTTCAATACTTTTTGATGTTATTAAATTAACAAATGATATTTCTTATATTTTATTCAATCACATTAAATGGTATATCTGAATCATTTGCTAAATTCTGTATACTTTCTTCTTTTGATATCTGTGTTTTTTGTGGTGCTCCTGAAATATATTTTATCTGCATTTCCTTTCCACAGGCAATCGAAACTAAATTTGATATTTCCCTAATATTTTCTTGTTTCTCTAAAACCGTTTTTCCAAAAGCTGTTAAACCATTCGGAAATTCTATTCCAACTGTCATATCATTAATTTCTCTTGCCCTTGTATTCAATAAATTTGTATATAAAACTATTTTTCCATTTTGTTTTAATTGATTTACTATTTGTGGCCAATATTCTTCTGATTTATTTGAAAATTTTGGCATTGCTTTTTCTGTTTTATTTATTTTTGTTTCTTTTTTTATAGTATTATTTGTACTCTGTATTGTAGTATTCCCTACGTTTTGCACTTGTGAATGAAATTCGCCATATACTGGATTTGAATTATTATTTATATTTCCTGATTTCAAATATTTCTCTATTTTTTCTACTCTTTGCTCTAAATTACTATAATCGGTAGATACATTCATTTTTTCACTATTTACATTTTGAGAAATATTTTCTTTATTCATTTTACTACATAATCTAATAATTCCTGCTTCAAATACAATCGTCTTTTGTGTTGACCATTTTATACTATTATCTAATTCTGATAATTGATACACTAAATTAATTAATTTCTCTTTGTCAACTTTTTTTGATAATTCTTCTATTTGCTTTATTTCTTCATTATCATATAAATCTAATTTTTTAGAAGCTTGATATATTAATAAATCTTTTACATATTTTATTATTTCCCACAAAAAATTACTAATATCTTTTCCTTCTGATAAAACTTGATTAACTACATCTAATGCTTTATTCGCATCATATTCAATTATAGCTTCTGTAATTTCATTAACATATATTATCTTAGGTATTCCTACTAAATCTTTTATTTTGTCTTCATTTATATTATTCTCACCGTCTTGAACACATCTTTCTAATATAGATAATGCATCTCTCATTGCTCCTTCGGCAAGAACAGCTATAATATTTAATGCTCCTTCTGTCGCTTGTATTTTGCTTTCATCACATACAATCTTTAATCTTTTAACAATATCTTCATTTGATATTCGTTTGAAATCAAATCTTTGACATCTTGATAAAATTGTTGCTGGTAATTTTTGTGGCTCTGTTGTTGCTAGTATAAATTTAACATGTTCTGGTGGCTCTTCTAATGTTTTTAATAATGCATTAAAAGCTCCTGTTGAAAGCATGTGTACCTCGTCTATGATATATACTCTATATTTTGCTTTTGTTGGTAAGAAATTAACTTCTTCACGAATACTTCTTATATCTTCTACACTATTGTTTGAAGCTGCATCCATTTCAACAATATCTGTTAATGAACCTGAAATGGCTCCTTTACATATTTCACATTCATTGCATGGCTCTCCGTCTTTAGGGTTTAAACAGTTTATCGCTCTTGCTAGTATTTTTGCGGCTGATGTTTTTCCTGTTCCTCTTCCTCCATTAAATAAGTATGCATGTCCAACTCTATTTGCTATAATTTGGTTTTTCAATGTTCTTGTTATGTGTTCTTGTCCCACCATTTCTGAAAAATTTAAAGGTCTAAATTTTCTATAAAGAGCTGTGTACCCCATATTTTCTCACATCCTCTTATTTATATAAAAAATGGATGATACTTAATCTCTCTATGGAAAGATTCCACATAAAGATGTCTACTTATTGCTGCTTCCTTCCGGACCTGACAAGATTCGTAGGTCTTTATTGGATTCTCTCCATACAAAGATTAAGCTCATACCACTCGTATTATATAATGATTTTTAATAATTATCAAGTATCATTGACAAAAAATTTTAAGATATAAGTTTTCAAAGGCGAAGGGGTTATAACTTTTTGAATTAGCTACGAATGTGCAGTGGAATAGATGTATAAATTCTTAGCTTAAAATAATTGAGGAAGCGTGATTAACGAGAGGCTCGGTTATTTTAAGCTTAGAATTTATAATCTATGGAGCAAGCCGAGGAGATAATTCAAAAAGTTATAATCCCTTCGCCTGTAAAAAATTATGTGTTCACCCTTTTAAATATAATATCACTCATATCTGTTATTTCTTTTGATGCTGTACCTTGCTCTACAACGCCATTCACTGGCAATTCTAAGGAAACATTTGCCTTATACTCTTTCTGGTCTTCTAATTTTATAACTATATCAAATTTCAAACTCATTTTTAGAGTTTCTTCTGTAATTCCTGCATTTTTTAACAATTGTGTATGTATAATTTCTTCGTCATTAGATTTATATTCTACAATATTATTATTTGAACATCTAAAAGCTACTAATCCCCCTTGATTTGAAATTTTTAAATTTTTCAAATCAGATTCTAAAGCACATTCGTATATTAAATTTTCAACTATATTTTCATCTTCGTTTTTAAATATTTGCTTTTCGTCTTGGCTATCTGGTCTATATATCTTAACGTTTTCTCTATTTGCACTTTCTATATTCATATTTTCAATGCGAATTTCTTTTATAGCCTCTGTTTTATCATATTCTTCGTTTTTGTCAATATAAATATATATGTCATTACTCTGATATAAATCAAAAGCCCATTTACTATCTGTTGATTCCTTATCTTTTCCTTCTGAAGAACTAATTATAGAAATTTTACTTAAATGAAAAGGCATATTTGTTTCGCCTTCAACATTATATTTCAATACAACAATACCTACTATAAATAAAAGAATCATAACTATCACAACAAGTACAATTATATGAAAAAATTTATTATTAGTTAATTCTTTTAATTTTTCTTTCATTTTCTATACCATTCCTTTTCCAAGCAAAACACTTTAATTCTTTTGTTATATGTAACAATTTATTAATTTCTATTTTTTATTTGTCTAAGTTCTTTGAAAAAATCCTTTAAAATTTTTTCACATTCTTCCTTCATAATACCTGTTTCTACTTCTACTTTATGATTGAAAGTATAATCTTCAAATAAATTTAAAACAGAGCCACCTGCTCCTGTTTTTTCGTCCATTGTACCTATATATAATTTTTTTATCCTAGAATTTATTATGGCTCCTGCACACATTGAACAAGGCTCTAATGTAACATACATTTCACAATCTAATAATCTCCATGCTTTTAGTTTTTGACTAGCTTTTTGAATTGCTAACATTTCAGCATGTTTTGTAGTATCTAACTTTGTTTCTTTTAAATTATGTGTTCTTGCTATTATTTTTCCTTCTTTTACAATTACACATCCTACTGGTACTTCTAATTTGTTATATGCTTTTTTTGCTTCTTTTAATGCTTCTTTCATAAATTTTTCTTTTTCTTGCATATTTACCTCTTAAGTTTTTATAATTGGTGTGCCCATGCGGACTCGAACCACAATCGGTCGCTTAGGAGGCGACTGCTCTATCCTGCTGAGCTATGAGCACATTTAAAGTTATCGAAAATATTATAATATATTTAATCTAAAAAATCAACATTAATTTTAGTTCCCATTTGCACTAGTATATTAGTTAAGAGGTCAAAAGAGGAAGGCTGATTTTTTTAGCAATCTTCTCGACCAGCTCCATAGATTATAAATTCTTATCAATCATTATTATCATAACAATCCTTTGCATCTATAAACCCTAACAAATAAATTTTGTAAACGTATTCTTCATTATCTCTAATAAATTTTATTTCTTCATCTGTAAAAAGTTCTTTGTTAGTTCTAATCCTTTCATTTATAAATTCTCGTATTCTTTCAATATTATCCATTATCTAATACATTCCCCTATCTTTTGATATTTAATTTTATCTATTCATAAAAACAATCCTGAGCTTTTTAAGCATTTTGCATGTCTATAAGATTTTAAAGCCCGCGTTTTTGTTCACACACCAAATTTTACCCAAGTAAAATTTATGTGTATTCTTAAAGCAAAGCAATTTTATAAATTATATTTTTTAGTAAACAATTATTTTATTTAAACAATATTTTTTTACAGACCTTTAAAGTTTATGGAAATATTTTCCATTCAAAAAATATTCAAAAGTCGCTTGACATAAGGGTTTAAGATATGTATAATAGAAATGAACATACACTATTGGTGTGTGTCCAACAGGAGAAAAGATAGTCGGTCGCCAAATCGGTTCTATCTTTTCTCTATTTTCTATTATTTAAACCATTATTATTATACACAAACTTTAATGAAAAAGTAAAGAGGGAAATTAAAATTCTGTCGAATTTTTTTATTTTGTGCCATCTCTTGTCATACATGCATTTTGTAGGATTGCATTTATAACTTTTAAAGACCCCTCTTCAACTTTCTTGAATATATTCTACATATTTCTACAAATCTTGTCAATATATTTTTTCAATTTTTTTGATTTTTTTGTTATGTTGTTCAAGATTGTTGAGTATACTATATTTACAAAACCTTAAAATGATGTTATAATCAGATAAACTATATATGGAATTGTCAAAAAAATAAAACACTGTTTTATGGCTCTTTGTACTAAATAAATCAACAGAATGGAGGTTACCATGAAAAAGGAAAATAATATTGGCCATAGAATAAAAACTCTTAGAGAAAGCATTGGCTACACTCAAAAAGACTTAGCCAAAAAGCTAAATTTAAAAAGTGAAACTGCAATAGCAAATTACGAATCTGGATACAGTATTCCTAAAGATTCTATAAAATTAAAAATGTGCGAAATTTTCAACTGTACCCTTGATTATCTAATGTGCAAAACTGACATAGAAACAGCATTACCACTTGATGAAAGCACCATCTTTTTTATAAACAATATTAAAAAGCTGAGTGCTGAAAATCAAAAAATAGCAAGGAACTTAATTGAAGGTCTACTTGCTAAACAGGACAAAGAAAAGATTAATAATGATTAATTTGAAAAAATTTTTTATCTATATTATGACTCCATGAGAATAGAGAAAGGAACAAAATTTAAAATGCAAAGAATATTAAGTTATATGCGAAAAGCACTAGAAGACTATAAAATGATAAATGAAGGAGATAAAATTGCTATCTGCTTATCAGGAGGTAAAGACTCAATAACAATGCTACATGCTTTTAAAGCTCTACAACGATTTTATCCTAAAAAATTTGATATAATAGCGGTAAGTGTCAATCCTGGTTTTGAGTTTTTTGACACTTTATTTTTGCAAAATATCTGCAATAAAGTTGATATTCCTTTGTTCATAGAAAATAGTAACGCAAAACAAATAGTATTTGATATACGAAAAGAAAAAAATCCATGCTCTCTATGTGCAAATTTGCGTAGAGGAGTAATTAATTCTATTGCTATACGTGAAAGATGTAATAAAATTGCTTTAGGTCATAATCAAGATGATGTTTTAGAAACATTTTTATTGAATTTACTATACACTGGTTCTATTAATACTTTTTCTCCTATAAGTTATATGGATAGAACTAAGATAACTTTGATTAGACCTTTAATTTATACTCCTGAGAAAGAAATTAAAAGATATGTTAAAAAGAATGGTATTACTGTAATGCCTAAGGTTTGTCCAATGGATGGAAAGTCAAAAAGAGAAGATATGAAACAGCTTATTTTTACTTTGACTAAAAATATACCTTCTCTAAAAGCAAATTTATTTGGAGCAATTCAAAGAAATTTACCTGATTGGAAATAAGCTTTGTGCCAAACGAAACTGGTTCACTTGGCACAAAGCTTTATTGAACTAAATTCAGCATTGCTTCTTTTAATTTTTCTAATCTATTTATCGCATCATCTTCTGTTGTCCCTTTTATTCCCATATATAACTTTATTTTTGGCTCTGTTCCAGAAGGTCTAATACAGCACCAACTATTATCTTCCAACTCATAATACAATACATTTGACTTAGGCAAACCTGTTTTTCCTACTTCACCTGTTATCATATTTTTCACAATATCTTGTTCTACATCTTTAAAAGTTAATACTTTATAATCTCCAATTTTTTCTATATCAGTATTTCTCATTTTTGTCATCATATCTTTTATTTCTTGTGCTCCAGAAGCACCTTCCCTATATATTGAAACTTGTGCTTCTTTATAATATCCATATTTTTTATAAATATCCCCCATAGCATCCCATAGAGTTTTTCCTTTTGACTTATAATAGCAAGCCGCTTCACAAAGAGCCATAACTGCTGATATTCCGTCTTTATCTCTTGCATAGTCTCCAATTAAACAACCATAACTTTCTTCAAATCCGAACACATATTTTTTATCCTGATTTTCTTCAGCTTTTTTCATTACTGCTCCTATATTTTTAAATCCTGTTAATACTTCTATACATTCTAAGTTATAATATTTTGCAATTGCTTTAGCTAAATCAGATGACACTATAGTTGTTATAAACATTCCATTCTTTGGCAATATTCCCTTTTCCTTCATCTGTGATATTCTATACTCAGCAATCAATAATGCTGACATATTTCCTGTATATTCCATATATTTTCCTGTTTTTGCGTCTTTTGCAAATATCCCTAGTCTATCTGCATCTGGGTCTGTAGCTAAAACAACATCTGCCCCTACTTTTTCTGCTAACTCTAAGGCCAATTTAAACGCTTTCTTTTCCTCTGGATTTGGATAATCAACTGTTGGAAAGTTTCCGTCTGGATCTTTTTGTTCTGGTACTACATATACATTTTTCATTCCTAATTCTGTTAGTAGTCTTTCTGCGATTGTATTACCTGTCCCATGAAGTGGTGTATATACTACTTTTAATTCTTTTCCTTCTTCTTTCATAATATCTGGATTTAATACTAAATTCTTCAATACATCCAAATATTTATCATCCATTTCTGTTCCTACAATTTTTAATAATCCTTTTTGTTCCGCTTCTTCTTTTGTTATTTCTCTAATTTCTGAATATTTTTCTACTGCCCTTACTTTAGATATTATTTCTTTATCTCTTGGACTTACTATTTGAGAACCGTCATCCCAATATACTTTATATCCATTATATTTTGGAGGATTATGGCTAGCAGTAATCATAACACCTGCTGTACAACCTAAATTTCTTACTGAAAAAGATAGCTCTGGCACAGGTCTTAGATTTTCAAATAGATATGCCTTTATCCCATTTGCACATAAAATTAATGCTGTTTGCAATGCAAATTCTTTTGACATTTTTCTGGAATCATAACTTATTGCTACTCCTTTTTCTTGTGTTCCTTGTTCTAAAATATAATTTGCTAATCCTTGTGTTGCTTTTCCAACAGTATATTTATTCATTCTATTTGTTCCAGCTCCTATAATTCCTCTTAGTCCTGCTGTTCCAAATTCTAATTCTTTATAAAATCTATCTTCTATTTCTTTTTCATCATTTTTTATTGCTAACAATTCTTTCTTTGTTTCTTCATCAAATTCTGGACTTTCACACCACTTTTTATATTCTTCCATATAATTCATAAACTTATCCTCTCTTTCTTATTTTTTACTATCATATCACAAAAAAAGATTAGAATTCAATATTATTTTCTAATCTTTTATTATTACAAGTAACAGTTCGAAAATTAATTGGGAGAAGACTGATTTCTCTCACAATCTTCTCGGCTTATTTTTAAGCTAAGAATTTATACATCTATTCCACGGCACATTCGAAGATTGCTCAAGAAATCATTCTTCTCCCAATTAATGTCTAAAGTACTATTATTACAAAATTATTAATCTAAGTGATAGAACTTTTTATACAATTGTCTTGCTGTTTTAGGGCAATCTACCCCTTTATCATCAGAATTCTTAATAGGTGCAAATTCTTCCTCTCTTTTTACTCTAAGAACTGCCATGTCATCTACGCTTCCGAAAGAATCAAACAAAAATGCTTCAAATTTATAAGCATTAGGAGAATCAGGTTCAACTATATTTCCGTCTTTATCTAAGTATTTAGCTTTTTTAAATGCTACATGATATGGAAGAGGATTTGCTCCCATTCTTTCAATTGCTTCTATATTAAACAAATTACATAAAATATGTGACTCTCCATATAATAATTCACCATCTTCGTTTTTTGCTTCTGCCATTTCATCAGTAATTTCTGTATATTCTATTACATTTGGCTTACCATTTTTCTTGCAAAAAACTCCTACTTTTTCTTGTGGATTAGCTTTTACAACAGATTTACAAGCAACAGTAACATCTTTATCTATGGCTATACCCATTAACACTGGGTCTACCATTTTTACTAGGCAATTGTCAACTCCTCCAATAAAAACCCATTCAACACCCAATTGTCTCATCTTTTCAGTCATTCCATTTTTTACAAGTGCCTCATAAGTTCCTCCATGTCCGTTAGCAGCTAGTTTTACCATTCCATTTTCATTTAGTAAAATTTTTCCTTCTGTATCTATCATTGGCAATTCACCTTGAATAAAGAAAAATATATTTTTATTCTTTTGATAACCAAAATATTTATGTTTTTCAAAAAAAGCAATTGTATCTTTATTATTTTCTTCACTTGTCATTATAAACCATGGAATTACTACTCCATATTTTTTTCCTTCTTCTTTTAAGTAGTCACTTAATATCTCGAATAAAGATTTATGAGAATCTAAGCCCATGTCGAAAGTTCCTTTTGGTCCGTCATGTCCTAATCTTGTACCTTGTCCACCAGCCATTGTTACTGCTGCTAATTTTCCTTCTTTAATTGCTTTTTTACCTATGTTCTCATAATATTTGTATTTTTCGTTTAATTTGTATTTATCTAAAAAATCAATTGGTGTCACTTTATCTTCTTCATTCTTATGTTGTTTATTTAGATTTCTATATAAATTATTTATCAATTCAAAATCTATACTTTCAATTTGTTTTAACAATGTTTCTTTATGCACATCGTCCATTTTTTCATAATAATTTAGCAAGTGCTCTTGCCCATATTTTTTTAACATTGCTTTTATTTCTTCTGCTTTTTTATCCATATATATCTATCCTTTCTTTACTACATGCAAATAAAACAGATAATTAAAATTACCTGTTTTATATTTATATAACATTTTTGTAAATTAATCAACACTTTTACACTAATTTTTCTATTTCTCTTTAAAAGTTAAGAGATAAATTGGAGAAGCATGATTTCTTTCACAATCTTCTTGGCTTGGTCAGTTATAGAAAATGATATTTTCTATAACTACGCATTATTGCACACAATTTTATTAACGTAAAATTGTCGCACATTCGAATCTTGTTCAAGAAATCATGCTTCTCCAAATTACCTCTAAACTGTTACATTTTTCTAATACAGTCTGTTTCTTTTTCTCCTGAAGTATTTAAAATCTTTTGATATTGACATATTATTTTATCTATATTACTACCTATCTCTTCTATATCATAGCAATCTATCAATTTTATTTTATCAGAATTATTAATCCATTTATCAATATTCCCATTTATATTATGAATATAATTTTCTTTTCCTTTTATAAAAATAATCATCTCTTTATTTTTCTTTAAATTTTCTTTAATACACTTAAATTTTTCTAAATCGTTATTTTTCCAATCTATACTCAAAAATTTATTTCGTTTTTCTTCTTTAAAATTCATTCTTTCTAATAAAGTATTTATTGTTTCTTCCAAATTATTTTCTGTTAAAATTACAATCTCTTTGTTCTCTTCCAAGTTTTTATCAATATATGGCAAACTAATCATTTCAAAATGATAATCACTTGCAAAAAAAGTACAAATCTTTTCTTTTGTTTTTTGGTTTTTATTCATTAAAAAATCCACCTTTCAAAATAAAAAAAATTTACGGAATATTGGGTTTTAGGTTTTCTGGCTACTGGTAAATTTTACCATTTTATTTCAAATATGTCAATAATATTTCAAATAAAATCATCGTGTTTTTTCGACAATGTATAAAAATTTCTATTTTGTTAATAATTAATAGTAAAGAATATTTTAGAAAAAAAGTTTTTTGGAGGTAACTTATGAAAAAATTTTTAAATTTATTTAAAAATCCCAAATTAAAAGCTGTTATTATATTAAGTATTTTACTATTTCTATACACAACTATTTGTGCAATTTCTTATGCTGAAAATGTCTCAACAGATATCGCAGAAAGTGTTTTTAGACTTCACATATTAGCCAATAGTGATAGCAAAGAGGATCAAGAGTTGAAAATAAAGGTAAGAAATTCTTTATTAGATTATATGAATTCTCTATGTAGTAATTGTAAATCAAAGGAAGAAGCGATTATTTTAGTAGAACAAAATAAGGAAAAGTTTAGGGAAATTGCATTAAATACAGTTAAGGAAAATGGTTATAATTATGATGTAAAAATTAATATTGGGAATTTCCAATTTCCAACTAAAAATTATGGTGATATTTCTCTTCCAGCAGGATTTTATGATGCTTTGAGAGTTGAAATTGGAGAAGCAAAAGGTCAAAATTGGTGGTGTGTAATGTTTCCTCCTTTATGCTTTGTAGATATTTCGTCAGGTATCGTTCCAGATGAGTCTAAAAAGTTAATGGAAGATAATCTGTCAGAAGAGGAATTTGCTCTTGTTTCTGATAGTTCTAACGCCGAGATACAATTTAAATTTAAAATCCTTGAATTCTTTACAAACAGTGGCCTAATAACAGCCAAAAACTAACTTTTCGTTTCAGCTGTTTGTTTAGAGCAGGGCATGGTTCCTTATCTTTTTCATTATATCCGAATGTGCAGTGGAATAGATGTATAAATTCTTAGCTTTAAATAACTGAGGAAGCGTGATTAACGAGAGGCTCGGTTGTTTAAAGCTTAGAATTTATAATCTATGGAGCAAGCCGAGGAGATAATGAAAAAGATAAGGAACCATGCCCTGCTCTAAACAAACAACTGAAACGAAAAAAGTAGTTGCATTTTATTATTCTTTATGTTATATTTTAATATGAAATAACGTCCTGTCATATATTTTATATATATTTTAAAAAATATAGCAGGACTTCATATTTGTAATAAAATATAACTTTAAAAGATTTATTGGGGGTAATTTAATTGGAAAAATTAGTAGTTACAGGTCCTACATCTCTAAAAGGTGAAGTGACAATAAGTGGAGCAAAAAATGCAGCCGTAGCAATTTTACCTGCCACTCTCTTAATAGATGGTATTTGTACAATAGAAAATTTACCTAATATAAGTGATATAAAAATATCTTGTCAAATATTAGAAGCCCTAGGAGCAAAAATCAAATGGAATAATAAAAACAGTATTACAATAGATACAACAAATATAACAACAACCAAAGCACCTCTTGATTTAACAAGCAAATTCAGAGCCTCATATTACATAATCGGTGCTATGTTAAGCAGAATGGGAGAAATTGAAGTTGGAATGCCAGGTGGTTGTAAACTAGGTGCAAGACCAATAGACCAACATATAAAAGGATTTGAGCTTCAAGGTGCTACCGTAACAGTAGAAAAAGGAACTATTTATGCAAAAGCAAAAAAACTAAAAGGTTCTCCTGTATACATGGATATTGTTTCTGTTGGAGCAACTATCAATGTTATGCTTTCTGCAGTTTTAGCAGAAGGTACAACAATCATAGATAATGCTGCAAAAGAACCTCATGTTGTTGATGTTGCTAACTTTTTAAATACTATGGGAGCAGATATCAGAGGTGCAGGTACAGATGTAATTAAAATTAATGGTGTAAAAAAATTACACGGAAATGCCACTTATTCTGTTGTTCCTGATCAAATAGAAGCTGGTACTTTTATGCTAGCTGCCGTTGCAACTAGAGGTGATTTATTATTAAAAAATTGCATAACAAAACACTTAGAATCAATAACAGCTAAAATCGTAGAAGTTGGCGGAAATGTTGAAGATTACGGTGATAGTATCAGAGTTTGGTGTAATAAAAGACCAAATAAAGCAAATATTAAAACTCTACCATATCCAGGATTTCCAACAGATTTGCAACCTCAAATGGGTGTTGTCTTATCTATTGCAAATGGTAGCAGTATTATAAATGAAAGTATATGGGAGTCAAGATTCCAATATACAGAAGAATTAAATAAAATGGGAGCAAAAATAACAGCTCAAGGTAAAACAGCATTTTTTGAAGGTGTAAAAAAATTATATGGAGCTCCTGTATATTCTTCTGATTTAAGAGCAGGTGCAGCTCTAGTAATTGCTGGTACTGTAGCTGAAGGTACAACAGAAATATATAACTTAGAGCACATAGATCGCGGATATGAAAACATCGAAGAAAAGTTCAGAAAAATTGGAGCGAAAATCGAAAGAGTAAAAGAATAAACAAAGGAAAGAAGATATATGTTTAATTTTTGTAGTTTATATAGCGGAAGTAGTGGAAATAGCCTTTTTGTAGAAAGTCAAAATACTAAAATATTAGTAGATGCTGGTGTTAGTTGCAAAAAAATAGAAAAAGCTTTAGAAGATATTGATGTAAACCCTTCTACTTTAGATGGTATTTTAATAACACATGAACATACTGACCATGTACAAGGATTAGGAACTTTATCAAAAAAGTTTGACTTACCAGTGTTTGTAAATCAAGAAACTTTAGATGCAATGCCTACACAAAAAGATAAAATTTCTGATAAGAACATTAAAACATTTAAAGTAACGGAAAAATTTGAAATTGGAGATTTAACTATAAATCCTTTTTCAATTCCTCATGATGCCGCCAACCCTTGCGGTTTCAATATTTATAAAGATGATAAAAAAATAAGTATAGCAACTGATATTGGTCACATAACAAATTCCATTTTAAAAGAATTAGAAGAAAGTTTATTTATAATGCTAGAAGCAAATTATGATCCTAATGTTTTAAAATGTTCTACATATCCTTTTAATTTAAAAACGAGAATTGCTGGTCCAACAGGTCATTTATCTAATGAAATGGCTGGAAAAACAATTTCTTATTTAATTAAATCTGGACTTAAAAATGCTATGTTAGGACATCTAAGTAAAGAAAGTAATTTTCCAGAACTAGCATACAAAACCGTTGTAGATGAATTATTAGAAAATAACTATAATGAAAATTCTCTACTATTATCTGTTGCAAGTAGAACTGAACATAGTAAATTAATAACAATATAAAATCTACTTATTAAATGACTTCTTATAATAGTGTAAAAATGTCACTCAAAATTATTTTTTACAAAAATTTTATATTTTCAAAAAACAAATTTATTTTATTGAAAAGAGGTATATCTATTTAAATGTTAAATATAAATATTCTTTGTATTGGAAAAATAAAAGAAAAATATTTAAAAGATGCTATAGATGAATATTCTAAAAGATTATCTAAATATTGCAAATTATCAATTATTGAATTACCTGATGAAAAAATTCCTAATAAAATAAATGATAACATTACTAATGAAATTAAAACTAAAGAATGTAGTATGCTTTTAAATAATATCAAAAAAGATTCCTACATATTTTGTTTGGATTTGAGTGGCAAAGAATTTTCATCTGAAGAGTTCTCTCAAGAATTACAAAAAATATCTATGGAAAATAGTTCTCTTACTTTTATAATTGGTGGTTCTTTAGGTCTAACGAAAGATTTATTATTAAAATCTAATCAAAAAATATGTTTTTCCAAGATGACTTTTCCGCATCAATTAATAAGAGTTTTTCTTTTAGAGCAAATATTTCGTGCTTTTAAAATTTCCAATGGAGAAACTTATCATCGTTAAGTTCTTAATTATTAATTTTTAAAAACTTTTATATTGCCTAATTATATATATTTGTTTTGTAGAGAAAATAAATAATGAACTAATAAATAGATAAATTAAATACTTAGGGGCTGTATTTAAATTTAATATTTTTTTCAAATTTTTATTCTATGCTTTTTTTGGGGGGACTTTATTTTCTCTACAAAAGTAAAAACTGTTTTAAATTAATCTTGAATTTTTTTTGACAACTTTATTGTTAAAATTTGAATAATAATTTTTCTAATGAAAAAAAATATACATACAAATAAAATAATTTTTGCTAACATTAACTTGTCCTTTTCTGAATTAATTTTTATCATTATACATCACTTGTAAATATTTGTCAACAAAAACTTTACGACAAAAATCGACAAACCACTACACTTACAAGGATTCCAACAAAATCTGCTATTAAAGATGCAACCAAAACAAATCTTGTTTTCTTTATCTTTACACAACTTGTATAAACTGCAATTGTATATAATGTTGTTTCTGTTGAACCCATTATTGTTGAAGCAATCATTCCAAGATTACTATCTACACCGTAATTTTTCATTATGTCTGTTGCAATTGCAATTGAACTACTTCCTGAAATTGGTCTAAGCAATGCTAATGGCATAATTTCGCTTGGGAATTTAATTATTTCTAAAACAGGACTCAAAAAATTAACAATTAAATCTATTATACCTGAACTTCTTAAAGCTCCAATAGCAACAAATAATCCTACTAATGTTGGAAATATGCTAAGCACAATACTTAATCCTTCTTTTGCACCGTCTAAAAAAACATCAAAAACTTTCTTTTTCTCTATTAATCCATAAGCTACAATTAATAAAATAATAAATGGCATTGCTAAATTTGATATAAAATTAATCATTTCCATTAATGTTTCCTCTTTTCACTTGCTCTGATAAAAATCTTAGTAGCTGTAATTCCAGCAATTGCGGCACAAATCGTTGCTATCCAAACTGGAAAAACTATAGCTGTTGGATTTTCAGATCCTAAAGAATTTCTAATAGCAATTACTGTAGTTGGTATTATTTGAATAGAAGCTGTATTTAAGATAACGAACATTGCCATTGAATCTGTTAGTGTGTCTTTTTTAGGATTCCCTTCTTGCATTGATTTCATTGCTTTTAAGCCTAATGGAGTAGCCGCATTTCCTAATCCTAAAATATTTGCTACCATATTCATGGAAATTTCTTTTTCAACAGGACTATTTCTTCTTATTTTTGGAAATAAAAAATGAATAACAGGTTTTAAAAATTTAGTAAGCACGTCTATTACTTTTGTTTTGCTTGCGACTTGCATAATTCCATTCCATAAACACATTGTTCCTAGTAAATTAATACTTAAACTTACAGCATCACTTGCACTTTCAAAAATCGAAGAATTTAATTTCTCTAAATTTCCTGAAAAAATTGCATAAGAAAATGATATTATTATGAAAATTGGCCAAACTATATTTAACATACCTATTATTGTTCCTTCCCAAGTATTAAATTTTATTTTAGAAAATTATATTTGTTTTTAATCCTATTTATTAAATAATCTTATTCTAAAAAAAACTTTTTATTCCAATACAATTGACCTGTTTTTGTATTTATGATATAGTATTTATATGTAGGATTGCAAATTATAACTTTTAAGGAGGTTAAATCTAATGAAGTCAACAGGAATTATTAGAAAAGTTGATGAACTAGGCAGAGTAGTTATACCAATAGAAATTAGAAATCAATTTGATATTGTCGAAAAAGATCCAATTGAAATATATGTTGAAGGCTCTACAATAGTATTAAAAAAGTTTCAACCAAATTGCATATTCTGTGGAAACACAGAAAATTTATTTGAATATAATGGTAAATTAATATGTCAAGATTGTTCAAAAAAGATTTCTGAAACATCAGAAAAAGCTACAAAACAAGAGTCAGAAACATCAACAGAAAAAAATAATTAATTCTCAATATAATGATTAGAGGTCTAGCAAATTTACTAAACCTCTTTTTATTATTGAAATTTTATTTATTTATAAATTTTTGATAAATTTCATTTTTATTTGTATTTCTATCTTTAGCAATTTTTTTAATAATTTCTTTTTTCTCAAGACCTTTTTCTTCATAATATTTATAATGTTCTTCTAAAGTTAAAAAATTTAAATTGTTTTCTTGTTTTTGAGTATTACCTTCTATAATAATAACAATTTCACCTTTTAAATTATCAGCCCTTTGTATCAATTCGTCTATATTTCCTCTTATAAATTCCTCATGTATTTTTGTTAGTTCCCTAGCTAGTGTAATTTTTCTTTTTCCAATTATATCTTTTAAATCATTCAATGTCATATTTATTTTATGTGGTGCTTCATATAAAATTATGGTCTTATTAGTATTTTTGATTTCTTCTAATTTTTCCTTCCTATTTTTCTTATTTAAAGGTAAAAATCCTAAAAATATAAATTCTTTTGTATCTATCCCTGATGCTATTAGCGCATTTATCATGGCAGATGCTCCTGGTATTGGTATAACTTTTATTCCTTCTTCTATACATTTTCTTATGATTTCTTCTCCTGGGTCACTAATTCCAGGTGTACCAGCATCTGACACTAATGCTATTTTTTTACCATTTTTTAAATCTTTTATTAATCTATCTGATTTAATTTCTTCATTGTGTCTATGATAACTAATAAGTGGCTTTGATATATTTAAATGGTTTAATAATTTTAATGTATGTCTTGTGTCTTCTGCTGCAATTTCGTCAACCTCTTTTAGTACTTGAATTGCTCTTAAAGTTATATCTTTTAAATTTCCTATTGGTGTAGCTACAATATATAATACTCCTTCATTTATTAAATTATCATTTTTTTCTATTTCTTGTCTATTATAAATTCTATTTATTTCTTCTGTATAGTCTCCGTTGTCATCATATATATATAAATTTCTTTCTATTTTTAAGAAAGTTTTCGCGTTTTTTACCCCTTTAACTAAAACTAAATTCGGTTCTGAATTTTTATTTGAATACACAAATCTTAATAATTTAGGCTCTATATTATATTTTTTCATTAGAGTTATAATATCTACCAATCTTTCTGGTTTATGTACCATATAAAATTCACCTTTATCTTTTAAAAGATCTTTTGATATACTAATAAAATCTTCTAAACTAGCTGTAATTTCATGCCTAGAAATTACCTTTTTAGAATTCTCATTTAAGATTCCTGTATCTTTCTTTTTATATGGTGGATTTGTTACTATAACATCAAAACTATTTTTTTCATAAATTTTATTTAAATTTAAAATGTTTTCATTTATTATTTCGAATTTATTTTCTAAATTATTTAATAATATACTTCTTTTTGCCATTTCATATACTTGCTCTTGTATTTCTACTCCTACTACTTTTTTTAATTCTGTTTTTCCACATAATAAAATAGGTATTATTCCCGTTCCCGTTCCTAAATCCATTACTATTGCATCTTTTTTAATATTTTTAGCAAAATCTGATAATAATACACTATCTATTCCAAAGCAAAATCCCTCTTTATCTTGAATAATTTTTAAATTTTTTAATTCTAAATCATCAATTCTTTCATTTTCTTTTAATTTAATTCCCATTTTTTATTTTCCTTCTTTTAATTATTTTTTTAAATTTATTTTTTAAATTTATTTTTTAATTTATTTTTTTAATTTATTTTTTTAATTTATTTTTTTTATTTGTTTTTTTAATTTATTTTTTTGTTTATTTTTTTGATTTATTTTTTTTGATTTATTTTTTTATTTGTTTTTTTAAATTTATTTTTTAATTTATTTTTTTAAATTTATTTTTTAATTTATTTTTTTATTTATTTTTTTATTTATTTTTTTTATTTATTTTCTTATTTGTTTTTTTAATTTATTTTTTTATTTGTTTCTTTTATTATTATACTATATAAAAAAATAAAAATCAAAATTTATTTTCTTTTTACATCACCTATCATCATCAAAATTAAAATTCGAAATCTTTAAAAATAATCTTTTAAATTAATATAATAAAAAATTAAACTATATTCATAAACATTTTTCAAAAAAATCATATAATATATAATAAGTTTCATATATAAAAAAATAAAAAAACAGAGGTGAATATTTTGAATAATTTAATACCAAATAATAGCGAAAAAAATAATAGAGGAGAAAAACTTCCTCCCCCTAAAAAAACTTTTAACTTTAAAACCTGTAAAATAAATACATTTAATTCTTTAAATGAAGTAGAACATTTTTTAAATAATTTTCATCATTATTTTAAATATTATAAAATATTTAAAATATTAAAATAATTAATAAAATATTATTTTTTTAATTTTATTAATTATTTTAGCAATTAATATTAACAAATTTAACTTGTGCTTTTTCTTGTATAAACTTTATTAAAATCTTCACATTGATTACCATTAATTAATATTTTTACACTATTTATCTCTGTCAATTCTGTTAATGTATTCACGATACTATTAATTAAATTATTTTTTTCATTTTCATCTTCTTTATTATAATTTAAAAATTCACTTGAAAAATCAATTACGGCACAATCCCCTTCCATGTATGTTTTTAATATTTTTGTATTTTCAGGTATAATTTTTTTACATTTATCATTTTTAGGTCCTTCTATTAATAAATTTACTAATTTATCAGTTGGATTATTTATAATTTCTTTAATATCAACTAACCTAGCTTCAGGCATGAGTTCATTTGATTCTTTATCCGGAAAGTATAAACTTACAATAGTTTGCCTAAGTTGTTCCGCAGTAATTTCTTCTTCTGGTACATATTCTTCTACCATAGTTTCTTGTTGTTTATTTTTTACAAAATTAATTGTAAAATACCCTCCTATTAAAATTATTAATAATGCTAAAGAAAAAATAATAATAATTTTTTTATTTTTCATATTTAATCTCATCCTTTCCCAGAATATAAATATGGTTTTTTGCCAGATTTATATTTTTTTATATATTTTATTCTTGTTTGTCCTTTTTAGAACTCAAAAATTCAAATTGCTTTTTCAAAGGTTAATGGAGGAAGGATGATTTCTTGAAAAATCTTCGAATGTGCCGTGGAATTTCAAAACTTTAAACAGTATTTTCCATTTGACAAAATCCCTTTTTCCGTATACAATTAAAGAGATTTCTATATAACAAAAAAGGGGACATTAGTTTTAAAAAATAGTTTTTGATAGCTATTATATAATCAAACCAAGAAAGGAAAGGAAATTAATATGGAAAACTTATTACATGTTGGTTTAGATGTAGGTTCAACAACAGTAAAAATTATCGTAATGGACGAAAACAAAAATACAATATATAAAGATTATCAAAGACATTACTCAGATACCAAAAATACAGTTTGTAATGTTCTTGAAAATCTACTAATAAAATATCCTTTAAACAGATTTACACTAGCACTTACAGGTTCTGGTGCTATGTCTGCTGCAAAATTTTTAGGCGTAAATTTCATTCAAGAAGTAGTTTCATGTAAGAGAGCTGTTGAAAAATATATACCTAAAACAGATGTTGTAATTGAATTAGGTGGAGAAGATGCCAAAATAATCTATTTTGACCAATCAATTGAACAAAGAATGAATGGAACATGTGCTGGTGGAACAGGAGCTTTCCTTGACCAGATGGCATCACTTTTACATACAGATACAGCCGGACTAAACGAATTAGCAAAAAATTATCAAACAATTTACCCTATAGCTTCTCGTTGTGGAGTTTTTGCAAAAACAGATATCCAACCTCTAATAAATGAAGGAGCCGCAAAAGAAGATATAGCAGCTTCAATCTTTCAAGCAGTTGTAAATCAAACAATTAGTGGTCTTGCATGTGGTAGACCAATTAGAGGAAATGTTGCCTTTTTAGGTGGCCCTTTAAATTATTTATCAGAACTAAGAAAAAGATTTATAGAAACTTTACATTTAACACCAGATGAAATAATTGTACCTGAAGAAGCTCATTTATTAGTTGCAAAAGGTGCTGCCCTAGATTCTATAAATTCTGAAAGTATGAATGCAAATGAATTAGAAAAAAGAATAGAAAACTTAAAAAATTCTCAAGATAATACTACACATCCTCTTGATCCTCTATTTAGAAACAAAGAAGAATATGAAGATTTTAAAAAGAGACATGCTAAAGATACTGTTGAAAAAGCAGATTTAAAAAGTTATAAAGGTGATTGTTTCCTTGGTATAGATGCAGGTTCTACAACAACAAAACTTGTATTAATTGATAATGAAGGAAGATTATTATATTCTCTATATGGAAGCAACGAAGGAAACCCTTTAAGTAGTGTTATGAAAATGTTAAAAGAATTATATGCGAATATTCCAGAAAAAGCTATATTAAGATATAGCGGTGTTACAGGATATGGTGAAAAATTAATTCAAACAGCTTTAAATGTAGATTTAAATGAAATAGAAACTATTGCTCACTACACAGCTGCCAAGAATTTTGAACCAGATGTAACAAGTATTGTAGATATTGGCGGACAAGATATGAAATATATTCGTATGAAAAACGGTTCTATTGACAATATCATGTTAAATGAAGCTTGTTCTTCAGGATGTGGTTCATTTATCGAAACATTTGCAAAAAGCCTTAACTTAAGTATCGAAGAATTTGTAAAAGAAGCTATTGAAGCAAAACGACCTGTTGATTTGGGTTCTAGATGTACTGTTTTTATGAATTCTAAAATTAAACAAGCTCAAAAAGAAGGTTATAGTGTTGGAGATATTTCAAGTGGACTTTCTTACTCTGTAATAAAAAATGCTATTCAAAAAGTTATGAAAGTTAGAGATGTAGAAACTCTTGGTAAACACATTGTTGTTCAAGGTGGTACTTTCTATAATGATGCTGTTTTAAGAGCTTTTGAATTAATTGTTGGAAAAAATGTCGTTAGACCTGATATTGCTGGACTTATGGGTGCTTATGGAATGGCTCTTTTATCTAAAGAACAATATGAATCTAATTTAGATATGGAATATACATCTACAATATTAAAAACTGACGAGCTAGATAACCTTGAAATTAAAGTTACTCATACACGTTGTAACAATTGTGAAAATCACTGTAAACTAACCATAAATAAATTTAGTAATGGTCAAATACATGTATCTGGAAATCGTTGTGAAAAAGGTGCTGGAATTATTACAAAAGGTAAAAAATTACCAAATTTGATACAATATAAATATGAAAGAATATTTAATTACAAACCTTTAGATGAACAATTTGCAACCAGAGGAACTATTGGAATACCTAGAGTTTTAAATATGTACGAAGACTACCCATTCTGGTTCACATTTTTTACAACATTAGGTTTTAGGGTAATTTTATCTGAAAAAACAACTCGTAAAACTTACGAAAAGGGTATGGAATCAATGCCATCAGAATCAGTATGTTATCCTGCTAAGCTTTCACATGGTCATATTGAAAGCTTACTAGAACAAGGCATTAAAACGATTTTTTATCCTTGTATGCCATATTCAAGAAAAGAATATGAAAAGGCAGATAATCATTACAATTGCCCAATTGTTATATCTTATTCAGAAGTACTAAAAAACAATGTTGAAGGGTTAAAAAATCCAGATATAAAATTTATGAATCCATTTTTGCCTTTTGACAAAAAGAATTTAGTAAAAAAAGTTTTAGAATTAGACGAATTTAAAGAATATAATTTCACTAAGGCAGAATTAATAGAAGCTGCTGAAAAAGCAGAAGCTGAATATCAAAAATGTAAAAAAGATATTAGAGATAAAGGAACCGAAACTGTTCGTTACATAGAAGAAAATAACCTAAAAGGAATTGTTTTAGCAGGAAGACCATATCATGTAGATCCTGAAATAAATCACGGAATTGACACCTTAATAACATCTCTTGGGCTTTGTGTTCTAACAGAAGATAGTGTTGCAGATAAGACAGAAGCAAAAAGACCTTTAAGAGTTGTTGACCAATGGGTATATCATGCAAGATTATATGCTGCTGCAGATTTCGTTGGTAAACACGATTGCCTAGAACTTGTTCAATTAAATTCTTTTGGTTGTGGTGTTGATGCAGTTACAACAGATCAAGTTGAAGAAATTCTATCTAGTTACGGAAAAATGTATACATTAATAAAAATAGATGAAGTAAATAATTTAGGTGCTGTAAGAATCCGTATCCGTTCACTTTTAGCAAGTATGAAAAAACGTGAACACGAAAAGAAACAAGAACAAGCTGATGGTGATTATGGAATTCACAAAAAAATCTTTACAAAAGAAATGCGTAAGGATTACACAATATTAATGCCTCAAATGGCACCAATTCATTTTGAATTATTAGAAGCTGCTGTTCGCTCTTCTGGCTATCATATAGAGCTATTAAAAGAATGTACTCAAAAAACAGTAGAAACAGGGCTAAAATATGTTAACAATGATGCTTGCTATCCTTCAATATTAGTAACTGGTCAAATGATTGAAGCTCTTCAATCTGGAAAATATGACTTAAATAAAACTGCTTTAATTATGTCACAAACTGGTGGTGGATGTAGAGCAACAAATTATATTGGATTTATTAGAAAAGCTCTAAAAGATGCAGGATTTGCTAATGTGCCTGTTATATCTTTTAATATTGTTGGAATGGAAAAAATGCCTGGCTTTAAACTAACAGTTCCTCTTATGGATAAACTATTAAGATGTGTTGTTTATGGTGATTTACTTCAAAAAATGTTAACAAAAAATAGGGCTTATGAAGTAAATAAAGGAGAAACTCAAAAGCTTTTTGATAATTGGATGGAAAAATGTAAAAAATTATTAGAAAAATCAACAAATAAAGAATTTAAACAAAGTATTTATGACATTGTTAACGATTTTGAAAAAATAGAATTAAATACTTCAATAAAAAAACCAAGAGTTGGTGTTGTTGGAGAAGTTTTAATTAAATATCATCCTTTTGGTAACAATTTTGTTGTTAACCTTCTAGAAAAAGAGGGAGCAGAAGTAATTTTACCTGATTTTATGGGATTTGCTAAATTTATGTGTACTCATAAAATTACTTTTAATAGCTTATTAAATACTAACAAAACTTCTTCTAAAATTATGAAAGCAGCTATTAAATTAATTGATATATTAGAAAAAGATGTTAAAATCGCACTTGCAAATTCTAAAAAAGGATATTTGCCACCTTGTGATATATGGCATTTAGAAGATAAAGTAAAAGATGTATTATCTATAGGTAATCAAACTGGCGAAGGTTGGTTCTTGACTGCTGAAATGATAGAATATATTGAACATGACATACCAAATATTATTTGTGTTCAACCTTTTGCTTGCTTACCTAATCACGTTGTTGGTAAAGGTGTTATTAAAACTATTAGAGAAAAATATCCAGAAGCAAATATTTCTCCTGTTGATTATGATCCGGGTGCTAGTGAGGCAAATCAAGCTAATAGAATAAAACTTTTAATGACTGTTGCTAAAGATAATTTGCAAGCTAAAGAAAATGAAATTAAGGCTTTGGATAAAGAAAATAATAAATCTACTACAAATAAAGAAAAAATTAATATTTAATATAACTGCACATAAATATTTGTTCTGCACCAATTTTACGCAAGTAAAATTGTGTGCAATCATTGTAGAAAAATTAAAACCCAGATTATTAAAATTAATATTTAATAATTTGGGTTTTTTGTATATAAAAATTCTTTTTCTATAAAGCTATTTTAAATTGTATTGCTCTTGATTCACCTAATTGCTCATATTGTTCATAATTTGCCAACATATTGTCTATACTAAAAGAATATACATTTTCTGCTTTAGTATAAGGCATAGAAATCTTAATAGAAACTTCTTTTGTCTCTCCAGGTGCAATAATGAATTCGTCATCTTCAATTTCATTTAATATAGATACATATTTTAAATTTTGGTCATCTGATAGATAAATATTATCTGCATAATCTCTAGTATTTAACATAATTGAAGTTTCTCGATTATTAGTAACTTTTATTTTAACTATTGCATCATCTATATAAAAATCAATTCTTTCCACTGTTACATTTACATTTGCCTTTTCTTGAGTTTTATTACTATATTTATTAGACCCCATATAATCATTAATGTTAAGTTCATCATCATATACTGTATAGTATTGTTCAATATAACCTTCATCGGCAGTCTTACCATTCGCTAACAAATCTTCCATTATTTTCACTCTATATATATTACCATTCCAAGCTTGAATATTATAGTTTTTAACAGTATTAAAATTTTTTTCACCATATTCTTTTATAAATGTATTTACATCTGGAAACATTACATCTTTACAATCCGGTGTTAGTAAATTATATGCCTCTTCAAAATTTTTATTATTGCAATAAAAAATAAAATTATCTATTACTTTCTTTTCGCTTTTATAAAATTCTGGATCTCTTGTTTCGCCACCAGAAATTTCGAAATTTCTATTTTCCATACCTATCTGAGACTCTAGCTCTTGTTGACTATTATTTAAACTCTGTTCGTTCTGTATTTTTACAAAATGGTTTATTAATCTTAATCCTATAAAAACAGCTAACACAATAATTAATATTGTTATAATAAGTTTTCTATTTTGATTAAAAAATCTAATTAATTTATACATTTTTCATCACCTATTTGTTATATACTAATAAACTTCAAAAGACATTTCAAACTCTGTTCCAGACTTTAATCTCATTACAATATTCATATCTTTACCATATTCTACATCGTCTGACATACTATCTCTCATTATGCCTGTATATACATATACTCCATTTTCATCTGTAAATTCTTTTAATCCCAATCTATTAATTTCAAAATATGTATTTTTTATATATTGTTTAAAGTCCTCTTCTGTTTTAAAGTATTTATCTTTAAATTCTTTGTTCAAAACATTATATGCTGATTTATAATCATGATTATTAATCATATCCATAAATTTTTGAATATTCATAGTGACTTTTTCTTTAACATTTGCATCTGTATATTCCTTTATAAAATCTTCTGAAGGAATTGTATAAGTATCTAGTTGTAAAGTATAATCCATGATAGCAGTTTCCTTAAAAATATATACATATTCATTTTGATCTCTGCATACATATTCTGTATAGTCTCCTTTATTATTGCAAATATATTCGTTTATAGATATATCCCTAAATATATCAATATTTTCTTGTATATATCTTGAAAATTCTTCCAAAGAACCAAATCTTTTATTCCTATATTCTTCGTCTAAAGAATTATATGCTTTTTCTACATTATTTAACATATTATATTTATAATCATTAAAATAACTAATAGCAATATCTTGATCTGTAACAATTTCTCCTGTATATGTATTAAAAGAATTTTTTTCTATATTATTTATTTCAAAATTTTTTAAAGTTTGTGTGTCTTCATTATATTTATATTTTTTTACATATTCATCTCCATATATTTCAAAGATATTATTTTCAAAATCAACGCCTACAATAAAATACAAATTTCCAATCTGTGATACATTCACATTAATTAAATATGTAGTAATGTTTATTGTTTTTTCCTTTGTATACATTTCTTCTATGTTATAATCGCAATTTTTATATTTTTGTAACTCGTTTATTAATTTTTCGCTTGTTATATTAAATTCTTCTATATATTTAGGGCTAAGCATACCACTTATAGTCTCTATTGCAAAATCAGAATCTAGTCTTTCTAATTCTGTAGATGGATTTGTATTTGTCACATCAATATATTCAAAATATTTATCTATAATATTTTTCACTATGTAATATTCTGTTCTATTATCAACTTTTTTCACTGTTTCTTCAATAACATGATTTTCTTCGTAATTTTCATCTGCATCTCCATATTCGCCTACTTTAAATTCAGAATTTATTTTTCTTCTTCCTGTTGTCATTACTACTAATGCAATTATAATTGCAATTAATAAAATTGTAAAAAATATTATATACTTCTTTATTTTCTTCATCTGCAAATTCTCTCTTTCTATATTATTTTTATGAGAGAAATTCGCGAAACAGGATTATTCTTACGTAAATTTCTCTCATCTTATATAAATTTTTTAATTTATTTTAATAAACTTCTAGCCATCCTTTCATATCGCCATTGCCATTTCCTCTTGCTTTTACAACTGTTGATAAATCAAACCATCCACTGCCTTTTGTTCCAGTACTTCCAGGATTTCCTACAAAGACTTTATCATTATCAAGATCTATTCCTAATATAGAAATAAAATGTGCACCTGTTCCTGTAAATAATTTCCATGATTCTTTTGATGTTCCTTTTCCTCCACCAACATATAATATTATTTGGTGTCCTGCTGCCAATGAATTTCGCATTTTTTCATATACTTTATCATAGTCACTACTATAGCCTTCGTGTGTTATTGCCTTTCTTCCCATACTACTAGCTACTAAACTCATATTATATATTGAAGCTGGTTTATAAACTCTTCCTTGATTTCTTAATTCTATTGAAGAAGTAGTAAGCTTACGACCTATTTGATAAGGATTATTATTACTTCCATATCCACTTAAAATTATTGCCAAAGAAGAAGGTCCACATCCCTGACTAGCTATAATATTACTTCCATAAGGGTTTGTAGAACAAAATGATGAACCTGCATAAGAACCACTTCCCTGTTTATAAAGTTTATATGTTCTTCCAGCTAAATCTATAGTTTCTGAATATCCATCGCCTCTTACAGATTTTTGATCTGTCGAACTTGCAGAACTATATGTTTTATCACCCGTATATTCGTTTGGTCCTGCTGATGCTGTACTTTCATCTATAAATCTAAATACATGTAAAAATGGATTTCCCTCTTTTCCTGCCTGCCTATTGCTCAAACTTCCTATTTTTACCTCTCCGCTACAATGAATGTATTGATCATCACCAATATATATACCTGCATGACCTATTCCACCAGCAGCTTCGCCATTATATAACATTATAACATCTCCTGGTTGTAAATCATCCCAATCTACTTCATATTGAGTATAACTTGCATAAGCTTCTGTATACCAAGGAACTGTTATATTATTTGTTCTGAATACCCATTCCACAAAACCTGTACAGTCAAATGAATCTGGTCCGTGATTTCCCCAAACATAAGGTGCCCCTAGTTTTGATTTTGCAGTTTCTATAATTTTATTTGCTAATTCAGACACATCTGCACTTGCATATTCACTTGGATCTAATTCTTCACCTTCTATTGGAGTACAATATCTGCCTTCTGAGAACAATATCCATCTAGCATTTCCTCTATCTCCAGCAAACTGTTCTGGACAAGCTTCTTTCATTTTTTCTTCATCTAAACCATATTCTTTATATGTGTCTATTACACTATATATATCTCCTTTTGAAAATACTATATCTGTTAAAGCATCTATTTGATATGATTCTAATTCAACTTCTCTAACTTCTGCAACTGTTTTTACTTTTTCTCTATAATTATCCCATATTTGCATTGATATATTATCTATTATTTCAACATCTATTTGTGATTCACCATATACGTTATACTCGCTTTCTCTAATATTTATGCCTTGTTCCTTAAATAAATCTACATTTTGCCATTTATAACCTGCATCATTATCATATATACGAACTCCTATACCATAATTTCTGTTTTGCTTATTTTGTCCTATATCATCATATAATATATATTTTGACCTATCTTCTGTAACACAAGAGTATATATATGTTGAAGAATCATAAGTATATGTTCCATCATCAAGCATGTATTTCCTTAATGTATTATTTTCCCAAGCTCTCATAAATTCCCATCCAACAGTTCCTTTAACATTATTTTCTACTAATTCAAATTCGCTGTTTTCATATTCACTATACACTTCTTCTGGTTCTATAACACCATAAGAAATACCTGATGCTTTATATAATAAATATTTTGTTAAATCTAGCATTTTTGTTGTAGTAGCATTAGAATTTAATGCTTCAAATAACCATGATGGTTCTATATTATTAAAGTTTTCACTATTATCATATAGTTCAACAAATTTTTCTCCACCTTGTTCTGTATCTACAAAAGTCTTTCCTGATGAATATTTATTTGTTACAGATTGAGATGTTGTTGTTGTTGTAATATCTCCTTCTGTAAATGAATTTGGTCCAGTTGATGTAGACGCTACTTCATCTCTTGTTGCTTTTTCTTCATCTTTGTATGTTACGTCATTTGAAACAGTTATAGCCCAACTATCTGCATAAGTTAATTCTATTAATTGAGAATCTTGTTCTAAAACTTCTTCTACAGTTCCTAAATCAACTTGATATGTACTATCTGTTTCTGCATCATAAACAGTTTGCACTTGATGAGTCTGTGTGTATGTTGTTATTACTTTATCTTGTATTGCAACTATATATTCGCTTTCTATTGCAAGATTAGCAAGATCTACACAAAATTGAACATCGTCTCCATAAACATTTAACATCATTAAATAATCATAAGGCATAGAATATTTTTCCATAACTGTTGCTAAATTTACACCAGATGCTTGACTAAATTTTAATTTTCCATTTTGATATGTCCATTTTGCAAAAACTATTTCTCTATTATTATTTATAGTATATACTTGTAAAACATTTTCATCTTGCTGATTGATATATGCATTAAATACTCCTTGTGGTACATAAGTTAATTCAACAATATTCCCATCTACTTCTGCTAATTCTCCAAAGTCTTTATCTGGTAATACTCTCTTTAGCTTTATTGCCCCTTGAAATTCGTTTTCTTCACTTACTTCTCTATCTGTTACTGCCATTGCTTTCTTCTTTGCATTAAAGTTTATATTAGCCATAGGTACAGTTCCTGAATATCTAGAATAAATATCTACTGCATTATCACCTCTTCTTGCTTTTTCTTCGGGCGTATCACCTGATCCTTCATATACATCATGGAAAGTTATTGCAGCATCATAAGCATCTTGCTCTCCACCGCCCAGTTCCTTATAGTCTGGCATATCAACAGAATAAGCTTCATATTCTATTAAAAAAAATTCTAATTGTGCCTCTAAATCACCTATACTTACACCTTTTTGTTCTACTGCATATTCATATAATCCGTTGTTTTCTAGAAGGCCACGTCCATTGCGCTAATCCATATCCTCCTCCTCCGAGGTCCATTATTAATAAATTCTTCTTTACTTATTTCCTTTGAATCTACCTTATTAGTATATTCTTGACTTCTAGTAAGTTCACCATGTTCTCCTTGTATCCTAATAGAATCTAATTCTGATTCTGCTTGCCAGTTTCCCATAATTCCTGCTGTTGCTACTTCTGAAAATCCAGCATTTATTAAATAACTCCATATTATTTCTTCGTTGTTTGCACCTGTAAGCTCAGTACCTGAATTAGATGAACCTGCACGTCCAGAGACAATTTTATTTTTTATATTTGTAACCAATGTTTTATAATCATTTGGATGTAATCCGTCTGAGGAATCTTTTAAATGTCCTGTTTCATCTACATAACCATCTGAAGTATCTATCCAATAAACATTGTCTTTTCCTTCACAATATTTTTGAATTTCATTATTATAAGAATCTATTTGCTCCTGTGTAACATAACCTGCCGTATAATTTACTCCTAATGGTAAAACCTTTTGCACATAAATAGGTTTATCTGGATATCTATCACATAGTTTATCTATAAGATCTTTCATATTAGAAGCAACAGGTCCGTTTACTCCTAGCATAACACAAACACCACTTACTTCAGTTGGTAAACTGTCAAAATTATCAATCCAGTATTGTGCATCTACTCCAACAACAGCCTTATATTCACATTCTTCTAACATCCCTGTTCCTTGAATTCCTACTGTAATAGAATCTCCTAGCATTAAAAAACCTTCCATAGAAGCAACTTGATAATTATCATCACTTTCTATTGGTTCACTTAAGATATCTACACCATCCAAATCTGGTAAATCTCTATTCGAAACGCCTTCTCCTAAATATGGAAGCTGAGTAACAAGCTCTGCTTTTATATATTGCTTTAGAATATCTACATCATCAATGCCCATTGCATCATATCGCTCATCACTCTTTATAACTTCTTCTAATTGCTCATCAATATCATCTACAAAAGCTAACTTATATCCATCTTGAGGTGTACCATTAATTGTAACTAATTCTGATACATCACTTATCTCTAAAACTGTATTTATACTATATTTTCCAGCTCCTGTTACTTTGTCAGAATCATCACCTTTTAAAAAATATGTAAATGCTGCTATTAATACTAATATTAAAAGTGCTGCCAAAAGAATTATAATACCCACTTTCGTAAATAATAGCAATATTATCCTTTTTACTAATTTAGCTACTAATTTAAGCGTAGTCTTTAATCCCTTTTTTGCAACTTTAACTCCAGTATCTGCTACTTTTTTTGCTGAATCTTTTGCTATTTCTTTTGATTTTTGTCCTGTCTTGTCCTCGTTTTCTTCCACATTTATCACCTCTTTTGCTATAACTTAATTGTCTATTTTATACATCTAGTACCTCGTCTAATAATCTCATTACTTTATCTCTTTTATCTTGATCTGGTACAAGTTTTCCAACTTTATTTTCTATACCTATACGTTTTGAAGGATCTCTTAATTCACCCATATCTGTTTTCTTCCTAAACTGCATAATATCTGCCGCTTGATCCATTGTAATTTCAGGATGATTTCTTAATAAATTAGTTGCAATATCCAAATCTTTTTGATCTGTTATTCCTGCTTCTTTTCTCATATATAGTTGTCCTTCTTTTGCTATTTTCCATTCTGCGCCATATAAAGATTTTAAATGGTCGTCAACTTCTTTGCTTTTTTTCCATTCTGCATTAGCTTTTTCTGCTTCATACTCTTCTCCATAATATCCTTGTTGGAATGTATCTTTAATTCCTCCTGCACCACCTTTAACATTTGATGCCAAATTTCCAACAGATGAAGCTGCAGTCTTTCCTACTGCAAATCCCCCTGCAACACCTGCTAAACCATATTTTGCCACATCTTCTATGTTATCAGATGCAAGACCTGCTGCTATACCAATTGTTCCTAACGTTGCTGCACCTAAGCCCGCAACAGAATATTTTGCCGCAGCTGGAACAAATTTCTTTACACCTTTCCAGCCTACCGCTCCAATTCCTTTTGCAATTCCTGTTATTTTTCTATGTTTTCCATTCATGTTTCTTAGGTTTTTACTTCTTGCACGAGCAGCTTCAGCTGTTGCAAATAAATTCTGGTTTCCTATAGATTTACTTCCAGCATTTCCTGTTGAGTTTTTGCCTGAAACCCCACTTAAAATTCCTGCAAATTTAGATTTATTTTTTGCCTTTGCTTTTTTGCTACCGTCTTTTGCTCCATCAGTTGCTGTTTTTCCAGTAGATAATGAGCTTGTTGAGTTTCCGTCATTAAAACTTGCTAAACTTTTAAATTTTGATCCTCTTTCGCTTCCTGCTGAAAAATTTATTTTGCTGTCTCCTCCAGATGATTTTCCTCCAGAAGGTTTACCTCCTCTTCTGCCTATTCCTGGAAGTCTTTTTAATGCTCCTAAACCTGCTGAGAACAATGCTCCCCCAGCAAATCCGCTAGCAAATCCTCCTCCACTAATTGGTGCTTTATCAAATCCGAAGAAAGACTTGATAATTTTAACAGCTTCAAGTAGAAATCCTAGTGCTATTAATGAGTAGATTACACTTGTTTGAGCCAAATCAAGTGCACTAACTACTAATATTGTAAATAATAATAAGTGTAATGGCTGTAATAACAAGTTAAATACATATTCTTTTAACCACATATCAAATCCTTGTGCTGAACCATCTCTCATTTTATCTATTGGATATGTCATTGCAACTAATGGTGCTATCATTGTCAAAAAAGCCATATAAACAACCCTTTTTAAATATTGCCAAGTAAATATTATAGTATATACTACAAATACCGCATACATTATTGTATATCCCATTGCTTCACCTGTATCTGATGCTATACTAACTCTTACTCTTACCAAGCTTGCAATAGTATTAGCATTTGACCCTGTTAATCCTTCATATCCATTTATATCTTCTTGATCATCTGCATTTTGTGTGTTTGAGTTTCCATTTTGAGCATTTTCATCATCTTCAACAAATGCTTGTCCATCCATTGCTGTTGTATATGAATTATATAACATATCTGATATCGCTTCTGTAATAGTTAATGCAAATGACATTATATAGTGCATAATAAATAATATACAAACTGCAACAACCCAGTCTTTTAGCATTATTTTATATTTTGCTTGTTCTTGAGAAGTACTTCCTAATGTGATTCTAATACCTGTATAAACTAAAATAGATAACATTGCTACAAGTGCCAAATTTCTAAATGCATTATACCATTTAGCAATTGTAGGTTGTAAATCACTTGCTATATGCCCAATTGCTGTACTTGAACTTGTATCTGTATTTGTATCTACTGATTCTGGATTTATAGTTCCTAAATTAATATTTGCATCATAAGCAGATGAAACAATCTTTGTATAATCTTCACTAGCATCTACCATTTGTAGTGGCAATTGTAATTGATAAGCGCTATCCATATTAACTGGATCAACACTTAAATTATTTAAAGTATCTTTTGCCATCTGCGCCCAATTTTTTTCTGCTTTTTCTTGTTCTGATAATTCATTATCATTTCTTCCTGAATATTTACTTTCAATCTCCGCAATTTTACTATTTATTTTTTGATTTAATTCTTGAATGTCTCCGTCTGTTATTTCTCCTGTTGAAAGATCTTGCACTACTTGTGATGCAATATCATTAACATATTCCAAATCTTCTGTACGCTTTTTTACGTCTTCACCATTAACATCTACTGTTGGATTATCAACATTTGGATTAATAAAATTGACATCAAAAGCTGGTATTTTATTTCCGAAAATATTTTCAACACTATAATAAATTGATGGAAAAACTATTTGTTTTCTCCTATAATCATGACCACCATCATTACCTGTAAAAAAATCTCCTATTCCTATTATCTTGTCCTCAAACCATCCATAAGATTTTCCTTCCTTAAATTGACTCATTGTGGCTTTATAAACAGCATCTGGTGCTCCTTCAATAAAGCTTTTTTGTAGTAAATTAAATATAACATCTCCTAAACCACATACAAGTTCTTGAATTGGTGTCCATAAAGTTCCTCCCCAATCAAATTCAGCTTTAGAATATGTAGGCATTACAAGATTAAACAATAATATTATGAACATAAATATTGCAATAAATTTTCTCATTATCGTCTTTCTTTTACTATTTTCCATAATTTACTCCTTTTTGTAAATAAATTTTATGTGTCTAAAATCTCATCTAATAAAGATAAAATTACATCTGCTTGTTTTTCATCTATACCCATAGAAAGTATCTTTTGTCTAATTCTTTCTCTTTTCTTCTTATCTCTTAACTCTGCTCTTGTAACAACATCTTTAAATTTAAGTAGACTTACTACTTCTTCTATTGACAATTCTTCGTGTTTAAACATTACTTTTATAGCTATATCTATATCTTTTTGATCTGTTATGCCTAGCTTTCTTAATTCTAATGCTTTTTCTTTTGCATCATTCCACTTATCTCCAAATTTCAATTTTAAGTGATTATCTACATCTTTACTCTTCTTATAAGCTTTATCTGCTTTTACTTCTTCATATTTTTCTCCATGATATCCTTTTAAATAAGTTTCTTTAACATTTTTAGTTGATTCTACAGTAGTTTTACCTGTTCCAACCACTGCCCTTGGTACGGAACTTCCTAATACTGCTCCTGCTGTTATACCTGTTATTCCTAATTTAATTGCATCTGTCGATTTTTCTGATGCTAATCCTGCTGCTACTCCTATTGTTCCTAATGTTCCAGCAGCTAAAGCTCCAGCTGTCAATTTAGCTATTCCCATACCAGCTTTTGGTACATATCTTTTTCCTAATTCTGTAAATCCTCTAATTACACTTCTATTTGATTTTTCTTTTTGTTTTGTTTGTCTATCTTCATCCGAATTAACATTTTGTAAATTTACATTTGCGTTTTGTGATACGTTTCCTTCTGCATTGTTCTCTCCTGCTATTGGAGTATTACCTGTGGAAGTATTGTTTTTATTTCTTCCTTTGGCATTATTTGCATCTACATAAGCTTTTACATCTTTTCCTTTGTTTGATAAATTCGTTTTTCCAACATCAATCTTTGGACTTTTATATCCTGGTGCAGTATTTTCATCTTTTCCCATATTTATATTAAATTTCTCATCTTTTGTTGGATCGTAGTTTGGATCATACTGTTTTGTATGAGGATTATAATAATAACCTGCATCATTTTTAGAGTATCCTGCCTTTTGATAATTTGCTAAAGCTTCTCTTCTTCTTATTCGTCTAGAATTTTTACTATTAACTAAATTTAGATTAGCTGTATATTCATCTACATTCACATCTCCATCTCTAAAAGCTGCCAAACCTTTCAAATCTGAACCTCTATCACTTCCTGCTGCAAAATTTATTTTATTATTGCTTTCTCCAGATGAACTTCCTCCAGATGAAGTTGCTCCTTTTGATCTTCCTAATCCAGGAATGTGTTGCAAAGCTCCTAGCATTGCACTAAACATTGCACCTCCTGCAATTCCCTCTGCTAATCCTCCACCTCCAACTGGTGGTCTATCAAATCCAAATAATTTTTTAACAATTTTTATAGATTGCGTTAAAAATCCTATTGCAACAATTGCATATATAACATTATTTTTCATCAAATCAGTTGCACTTAAAACCAATACTGTAAATAACATTAAATGTATCGGCTGAATTAATAAATTAAAAATATATTCTTTCATCCACATATTAAATGCTTGTGCTTTTCCATCTTTCATTTTGTCTATTGGATATGTAATAGCGACTAGTGGTGCAATCATTGTTAAAAATGCCATATATATAACCCTTTTTAAATATTGCCATGTAAACATTAATGTATATACTACAAAAACAGCATACATTATAGTATATCCCATTGCTTCTCCAAGTTCTAAAGAAGATGTTGATACTGCTAATCTTATAGACGTCGCCATAGTCTGTGCTGTTATTTGAGATAAATTATTTGAAAGCGTTTGCACATTTAAAGCTTCGACATAAGAAGTATAAAATATTTCTGTTAATTTTTGTGTTATTGTTAATCCTAAAACCATAATATAATGCATTACAAACAATATAACAATAGCAAACACCCAATCCTTCAACATTACTTTATATTTAGCCTGTTCTTTAGCTGATGTACTTACCAAAGTTATCCTTATTCCTATATAAACTAAAATTGAAAGCATAGCTACTAATGATAAAATTCTTAAAGCATTATACCAATTAGCAATTGCTGATTGTAATTGACTTGCTATATTACCAATGGCTTCTGTACTTGAAACTTCATCTGAGCTTAATCCTGTAACTTTTTCTCTTATATCTGCTGCATTATCCACAACTGTTGGCGGATTAACAGATGGATTTATAAAATTCACATCAAATGCTGGTATTTTATTAGCAAAAATATTCTCTACACTATAAAATATAGATGGAAAAACTATATCTTTTGAAAAATACGTTTGAGCTTCTTCAGTTGAAACTTGTCCGTCTCCATCTGTATCAGCATTTTCATTACCACTTATGTTAGCACCAACTGAGCCTAGCCAAGAAAAGAAATCTCCAAAAAATACTGGTAATCCTGTGAAAAAATTCATAAAGTCTGTACCTAAGCCTTCTCCATTAATAACCTCTGCCATTGTACACTTAAACACAGCCTCAGGAGCTCCTTCAATAAAAGTCTTTTGAAGAATATTAAAAATTACATCTCCTAAACCTAAAACTAAACTTTGAACAGGTTCCCAAAGTTGCCCTCCAAAACCATCATCAGCTTTAGAATATGTAGGCAGTATTAAATTAAACAATAATATAACAACTATAATTGTTGCTATTATCTTTTGTGTTATACTCTGTTTTCTAAATACTTTCAAAACTATACTCCTTGTTCCGTTTTTTTCATTTTTACTAATTTATTTAAATTCGTTTCTACAAACTCAAACTCTTTTTGAGTTGGGGTAATTTGTATAATTGCTGAATCTGAACCTACCTTTAACAATCCTTCACCTTTTAGACATGTTACTAAGAAATTAGCTTCACCTTCACTTAATTTGAAAACCTCTTTAAGATAAGCAATTTCTGACTTATCTTGGGCTAAGAATAATTTTGTATCTGATGATGTTAAAACAGCCTGTGCCTCTGGTTTCTCATAAAAATCTTGGAATCTTTGAGAAATAATAGCTAATGATACATTTCTTTTTCTAGCACGTCTAGCCATTGTATTTAAAAAGTCTACAGCTTCTGGGTATGGTAATAACATCCATGCTTCATCAACAAGAACTCTTTTCTTTCTTGCCCTTGTTCTATCCTCACTATTTTTCTTAACATATTTTTCCCAAATCCAAGATAACAATATTTGTTGTGCAAGTGGTCTTGCAAATCTCTCTTCTAGTTGAGAAATATCCAAATTTATAAATGGTGACTCTTCTAATAACTCAAATGTAGATTGTCCATCAAAATATGCCATTTGCCCATCATATTCTCTTATATATTGTTTCATAACTTTTAATAAATAACTATAATGGAATTGATAATCAACATTTGAATTATCTTTTGCCTTTTGTTGAATTCTTTTATACCATGATCCTATTGTTGGCATTTGTTTCTTTTGTCTATATAATTTTTCGTCATCATTAAATCTTTCACTTTTTTCATACAAACTATTAGGATCACTTGTTATCCCTTTAGCTGCATATTCCTCTGCTACTGATTCAGCTATAATTTGTTTTGTAAGCTCGTTAACATCTGTACTTCTTGTACTTCCTCTAGCCATAGTAAGTAGAGCCTGTGTAACATCTTCTACTTTGTTTTCTACATTAACTACTATTCTTTCTCTTCCTGTTATTTCATCCTTTACTTTTTCTGATTCTATATCAAATAAATTGATAACTGTTTTAGAATTTGGACTTAAAACAACATTAATTCCTCCTAAACTTTCTGCAACTATTGTATACTCACCTTCTGCATCTAATGCTAAACTTTCAATTCCCATTAATACAGAAGATCTTGAAATTAGAGTTTTCATTGTTACGGATTTACCAGCACCAGACTTTGCAAATATAACCATATTATAGTTAGTCAATGATGGATGGAAATTATCAAATAAAATTGGCGTTCCTGTTTGTTTATTAAATCCTAAAGGTACACCTGTATCATGTCCAATATCTGCGGATGTGAAAGGAAAAACTGTACTCATTGAACCTCTGTCAAAAGTATGTATCTTCTTTATTTTATCATCCATAAGAGGCAAATTTGATTTAAAAGCATCTTCTTGAACTGCCCAAGCACTTTTTATCTCTACCAAATTCTTAGACAATTCTGTCGCTAATAATTTTGTTAATTTATCTAAATCATCTACACTATATGCAAATAAAGTTGCAACAACAGAAGCTTCAAATAGTTTATTAAATCCTGCTGCTATTTCATCTCTTAACTGCTCTGCTTCTAATCTTTTTTGCGTTAAAGTACTTTCTCTGTTTATATTTCCTTTATCAGCTGCCACTATTCTTTCTGTTTCAAGTTCATTTATAACCCTATTTAATTCGTTTTGAGACCTAGATTCCGCAACAGGGTTTATATATATTGAAGTATTTATATCTCCAAAAACATACATACTTCTAAACAATTCTGGAAATGTACACATTCTTGGTAATGTAGATACAAAAAAGCTTCTTGCATATCTTTTCATATTAGAAATAATTTCCAGATGGTCTAAATTTGAAGCATCTATTCCTGATGGTGCTATTAATTCTTTTATGGTTGTTCTATGTAATAAATCATCACTAGGCATTTTCTCTCTTTGATTGTCTTGTTGTTTTTCTTTTTGTTTGTCTTTTTTGAACATCCTCATTACCTCCCTCTTTATTATTCTCTTCTTCTTCTATTTTTTGAATTGCACTTTCTGCTACATCTCTACCCACATAGTCTTTATTTTCTTCCAATACTATTTTTGCAATTTCATTTATTAATTGATCCAATTTACTTTCTTTATCTTCTAATGCTCTTTCTTTTTCTGACTTAACTTGTGCTATTTTTTGTTGAGCTTTTTCAATTCCTAACATCTCTATTTTTTCATTAAGTGCATCCATCTTTTTGTCTAATACATCTGGAGCTGTTGCATATATTTGATCATATTCTGCTCTTAGGGCTCTTTCTAGTCCAAAAGTTTCTGCTTCGTCTCTATTATATGCCATATATAATAATTCTACCAAATCTTCAGAATTTAATATTCTTCCATTTACGCCAGCTGCAGATAATGTTCTAATAATTGCTTGAGCTCTTGTATATAATTCTGAAAATGCTATATTTTTAATTTCTTCTGCATCAAAGTCATTATTCCCTAAGTCTGAAGGATAATATGGAATAATAATATAATATTTTTTTGTTAATATATTTTTATTTAGACTCATCTGTTGAGTATCTGCAATGACATCTTTTCCGTATTCGTACAAATTTGTTATTTTTGTTAACTCATAAAATTCTTTATTTATTTGGTCTTGAGTATATGTTGGATTTTCTCTAATACTTTCGTATTTTTGTTTTTCTCTTTGATATCTGCTTTCTATTTCTTCTAGTTTACTTTTGTATAGTTTTATACTATTTTCTAGATTAATGGGTCTTGTTTGCACATAAATTTGTATCGGATGTCTTAAAGTATTTAAAAATTGTATAAAGCTCTCTTCAACACCTGTTTTCTCAACTGATGACATTAAATCATAGTTTACCCCTTGACATTCAACAACCATTAAATACTTAACCCCTGCTTTTTGGATAATCATATTATCTTCTACTTTTTCAAATTCCATAAAATCTAATACAGATTTATGTTTTGCTATCTCGTTTTGCTTTTCTTTAACTTTTCCCTTTGTATTTATATCTTTATTATTTTTTGTAGAAGAATTAGCTTTTATTGTTTGCCTACTTTTTATTTTTAACATTACAAAAACAAATATCAATATTACCAACACAACAGATATAATTATTAAAAGAATTGTTAATAAATTTGTTATCATATCTACTTCCATATTTTATTTTCCTCCTTTGCATATAAAGTATATATTTTATCTTTTTGCATTTTAAATTTAATTCCTCTTCTTATTACATCGTCAATTTTTTCCCCGTGTGTCTTTCTTGTGATTTCAAATATTTTAATATTAGGAACTGAAAACGTAGCTATTGAGAAACCAATAGCTCCAAATAACACAATGAATAATAAACCTATAAAAGTCATTCCTAATACATTTAAAATAAAATAGAATAAGGCTCCTATTCCAGCACCTGCAAATGTGTATATCAATGCTTTTGTAGAAAAAATATATAAAATTCTTCCCTCTCCTTTAACATTTCTTGGAACATTATATGTACTCATAATCTCCTCCTATTTATACCTAATTATACTTATATACTATTATACCAAAAAAACTAGAATTTTGTAAGGTTTTAACTAAAAATATCAAAAAAATAATACTAATGTAATATTATTGTAATAAAAAAGACATAAACCACACTGTTTATGCCTTTTATCTATAAACTATTTCCCATATCAATAACTAGTTTCCATATACCAAACGCTCCAAAAATTACTATACATCCTATAATATAAACTATTAATGATTCTTTTACTTTTGCTTTTTCATCAACAGTTGATGTCATAAATTTTACTCCTAAAAATACTCCTACACATAAGGCAACTACTCCTCCTATTGCTAGTAATATACTATAAATAGCATCTGAAGCATTTTTGACTCCTGAAAGCTGGAAAGAACTTCCTAAACCAACAAAGTCGTCTGCTTTTTGCATTGCATCATCTATATTTATTGATGAGCCACCCTCCTCTGAACCAGATGCACTTACAAATGGAATGTTCATAAATAATATTGTAAATATGACTAAAATAACTATTAAAAATATTCTTTTTACTCTTATATTTTTCATTCAAATCACCTTTTTTCTATATCTTCCTCATATTTTATTATACATTATTTTTCATATTTCTTCAACTTTTTTCAACAAAAAAATCGAGGTAATTCCCCGATTTTTTTTGCATTTATTATTTACATATTATTATTCTATGCCACTAAGATTTCTTGTAAATGAAAATACAATTCCTGCTATTGCTGAAGCTGCAAATACAAGTCCTGCACCTATTACATAAGGCAATAAAGTTTTCTTGTACTCTGCTTTTTCTTCTGCACTTCCCATCATGTACTTAAGTCCTAATATGATCAAAACAATTACAGAAGCTACTGAACCAACAGTACTTATTATCGTAATTAATTGATTTCCTATATTAGTAATTCCTGTAACATTTGTATTTGCTGAGCCAGTTAACTCACTTGGATCTTTTATTGTAGCTGCTGCATCATCACCAGCAAAAACAAACATTGTAAATGTATTTAATATTACCATAACGAATAGAACTACAATAAATGCTTTTTGAATTTTTGCAAGTTTTTTGTACATACATATTCCTCCTTTTATTATTTTTTATATTAAAACTTTAAAAACTTTGTTAATCATTATATATTATAGCATAAAACAACATCAAATTGCAAGATTATATATCACAGATGCTATATTTGAAGCAGCAAACACAAGTCCTGCTCCTATTACATAAGGCATTAAACTCTTTTTATAGTTAGCCTTTTCATCTACACTCCCCATCATATATTTAATACCTATAATTACTAATACAACAACTGAAGTAACAGAACCTACAGTTCCTATAACTGTTACAAGTATATTTCCAATATCTGCTGCACTTGTAGCATTATTTGTCACGGCATTTCCCACATCTTTAACTATTCCTATAATCCTTGAAATTCCAAATACAAAGAATGCTCCTAAGACATAAGGAAACATGGTTTCTTTATAATTTGCCTTATCTTCTGTACTTCCTACCATATACATTATACCTATTATCATTAATACAATAACAGATAATATACTTCCTATTGTTTGTATTGTATCCGCAATTTCATCCCCTATATTGTCTAGTTTTGTAGATGTTTGTACATTTGGCTTATATTCATTTGGGTTTATAGTTGATGATGCTATTTCATCTGTGCCATCACCAGCATAAGATGTTACAGGGATAATAGAAATAATCATAATTATGCTTAAAATTAATATAAATATTTTTCTTAATTTCACATTATTCCCCTCCATTCTACCTTTTTCTATAAATCTTTAATTTAAGTATATAGTTTTTTGCGAAAAATGTCAATTATTATTTTCTTTATTCTATAAAAAAATGTAATAGTTCAGAGGTAAATTGTTACAAAAAAATAGTATAAATCCGTTAAAAACTTATACTATTTCTGGCGTAGGTGAGATGGTTCGAACTTCCGCACCGATTGCTCGACCTAGCAGTTTAGCAAAAGTGTGTGTATACTTGTATATCTACTCTGCCTACTCCGTTTCCTGTTCTAGTATTTTTTTGCTCCACCTATTCTCCACCTTAAGCCTATTTTTATTAATTTTCACTATATATTTTTTTCTGTTCTTTTATATAATATTCTTTTATTTTTTGCCAGTCATAATCAATAAAAACTTTTGGCAAATTCTCATCTTCTGCATCTTCAAAATATGCTAAACTTTGTATTATATGTGCATAATTAATTTTATTTTCATCATATTTCTTATCTAACATATTTAATATATCTGTTATTGTTATATTAAAATTATTGCAAATATAGTATAAATCAAAAAAGTCTTTCTTTGTTCCTCTTTGGCTTATTGCTATTAGTTTCATTATTGCTATATCTTCTATACTTGCTAAATATAAACCTTTTATTTCTTCTACCTTTACCTTGTTTGCTACTAAATTGTTTTTAAAATATAAAAATGTTAATTGTACCCCATTTAAAATAGCGTGTACTGTCCCTTTTCTACATACAGTAACTTCTAATTCTCCTATTGTTTCTAATTCTTGTATTAACAAGTTTTCGTCAAATTCTGTTTGTATAAAAAAGTCAAAATCAAATGACTCTCTTATTCCTGTTTGTAATGCTAATGCTGTTCCTCCTGCTAAATAATAATTTTTTAAACTTATTGTTTCTACTACTTTTTTTAATATATTATATCTGTTTTTATCAATTACTTCCCAATGCATAATTAACCTCCAAATGTATAATTCATATTTTCATTATTTATATAATACTGCATATCTTCTTTTTTTAAGTCATATACATTTCTTAAAAAGTTTGCTGTTATCGGTGTTA